>PNOG01000022.1 GCA_013824685.1 Coprothermobacter sp.
CAGTGGCCCCAGGGACACATTGAGGCTATACTGAACATAGCCAGGTTACCGGCATCGTGTTGAAAGGAGCATAACCATGGACAAACGACGTGGGCAGGCGTATCACCGCAGATTCTCGCCACTCTATACGGACTACTACGAGTATTCCATGACGCAGGGCTACTACCTCTCCGGCAAGGGGCAGGACCAGGCCGTGTTCGATCTCTTCTACCGCCAGAATCCCTACGGAGGAGGGTACGCCATCGCGGCGGGCCTCCGTGACGCTGTCGACTACGTACTCAACATGCGCTTCACGTCGGAGGAACTAGGATACCTGAGTTCGCTTGGCTACCGGGACGATTTCCTCCGGGTGCTCGAGAAGACGCGGTTCACGGGCGACATCACAGCCGTGCCCGAAGGCGAGGTCATCTTTCCGGGGGAACCCATCATCAGTGTCAAAGGACCACTCATCGAGACCCAGCTCCTGGAGGGTCTCATCCTCAGCACCGTGAACTTCCAGACGCTCATCGCGACCAAGGCACGCCGCATGGTGTGCGCGGCCGAGGGAAGGAGCGTCTACGACTTCGGTCTCAGGCGGGCGCAGGGAGACGGCGGCATGGGCGCGAGCCGGGCGTGCTTCGTGGGCGGCGTCACGTCGACATCCAACGTCCTGCTGGCGTTCGAAGAAGGCGTGCCCGTGGGCGGGACCATGGCCCACAGCTGGATCCAGAGCTTTGGCTCGGAGCTGGAGGCGTTCCGTGCCTACACACAGATGCATCCGGATGACTCCGTCCTGCTCCTCGACACCTATGACACGCTGAAGCAGGGACTGCCCAACGCCGTCATCGTCGGCCAGGAGCTGGAGGCACACGGCCACCACCTCTGGGGCGTGCGGCTGGACTCCGGCGACTTCGCGTACCTCAGCAAGAAGGTGCGGGCCGTGCTGGACGAGCATGGACTGAGCCACGTCAGGATCTCGGTCAGCAACCAGCTCGACGAGTACGTCATCGAATCGCTCGTGGACCAGGGCGCCCCCATCGACATCTTCGGTGTCGGGACACGCCTGGTGACCGGCCACAACGACGGCGCGCTGGACGGCGTCTACAAGATGGTCCAGCTCAGGGACAGGCCGATCATCAAGATCTCCGAAAACCCGGCCAAGATCAACATTCCGGGCGAGAAGGAACTGTACCGGTACTATGACTCCGGGGACGGTCTCTGGCTGCTCGACGGGCTGTGCCTGGCACGGGGTGACGACGAGCCGACCGTCCTGATGCACCCGGACTTCGACTACAAGAAGACCGAGGTGGCAGGGTTGAAGCGGGAGAGTATTCGCAAGGAAATCGTCAGGAATGGCGAACTCGTGTACGCCTTTCCCACCCTGCTCGAGACCGCGGCATGGGGCGCACAGCGGTTTGCCCTGCTGTACGGGGAGCACAAGCGTTTTGCCAACCCGCACGCCTACCACATCGGCGTGAGCCGTGAGCTGTTCGACCTCCGTCGCAGCCTGATCGAGGTACGCTCATCGTGAGCCAGGAACGCTTCAGCCTGGACACCGCTCTGCTCGTCGTCGACGTCCAGAATGACTTCTGCCCCGGGGGCGCCCTGGCCGTCGCCGGCGGGGACGCCATCATCCCGGTCATCAACGCATGGATACCACGGTTTGCCACAGTCCTGGCCTCGCGCGACTGGCACCCCCCGGACAGCGTCCATTTCACCAGCTGGCCTCCTCACTGCGTCGCGGGCACGTATGGCGCGCAGTTCAGAGCCGGGCTCGACACCGGGCGCTTCCTGCTGGTCCTGGACAAGGGGACAAACAACGTCGACGACGGCTACAGTGCGTTCGAGGCGACCAGCGAGGACCTCGAGAGCTGGCTCCGCAGCCGGGGCATCGAGAAGCTGTATGTTTGTGGCCTTGCGACCGACTACTGCGTTCTGCAGACGGTGCTCGACGCCCTTCGCCTCGGGTTCGGCGTCACGGTCATCCGTGACGGCATTGCCGCTGTGGAGGTCAACCCTGGCGACGGACAGCGTGCCATCGACGCCATGGAGGCGGCAGGCGCCCTTGTAACAGGGTGTAACAGGGGACAGCCCTAATTGTTGTAACACCTTCTTGTAACACGGGACAGTCCCAATTGTTGTAACATCCTTCCGGCGGAGCAGTATTCTGACTGGAGTGCAAGCGCAGGAGAAGGCCAGGGTTGGCTGTTTGCTGTTCGGCCACATCGCGGCTACGCCGAAAGAATTCATCTTCGAGGAATGAGGTGCACGCAGACTTGAAGCAGACACGCCTGTCGAATCGTCAGACCATCTTTGTCCTGATCGTTGCGCTGCTTGTCTCCGCAGCGCCTGTGGCAGTCTCCGCGGGCGGCACGAACCCACCGGACACCTACATCCGTGCGCGTCTCAAGGATGCAGCCCTGCGCTACAACGTGCCGTCGGCCATCCTGATGGCCATCGCGTATCAGGAATCGGGATGGCGTCAGTTTGACGCAGGGGGAAACACGGTGATTGGCTCGAATGCCACGTCGCAGGACATCGGCATCATGCAGATCAACACTTCGGTGCGCACTGACATCGACCGTCTCATGACCGACATCGACTACAACATCGAGATCGGAGCGAAGATCCTGGACGGAAAATGGAAGCTGGCCCCCGGTATCGGTGACCGCGACCGGAACGTCCTGGAGAACTGGTACTATGCCATCTGGGCCTATAATGGCTTTTCGTCCACCAACAACCCCAACACGCCAGGCGGCCGGCACTACCAGGACCGTGTGCTCGCCCTCATGGCGCGCCAGGTGCTGGGCAGCGACGGCCAGCCCCTCTGGCCGCCGGTTGTGGTCACACTGCCCAACCCATCCATTATCACGGACCCGCCCGCATGGATCCCGACACCCCAGCCCGTGCACTATGGCGACCTGTATGGAGGATTCAACCAGGGAGACAACTTCCGGGTGCTGGAGAGTCCGGCCGGCGCAGTCCTCTCGACAAATGCACAGACAACGGTCGGGTTCCTCGTGCAGAACGTGGGGACGACGACGTGGGATGTCACATACGATGCGTTTCTCAGCGCAGGGGACCCTGTGGTCGCAATGCTGCTGGGGCAGGGCTCCGGTCAGCAGGTTCTGCCCGGTGGCACCGTCGCCCTGACGTTCACACTGCCACCCGGGCTGCCGGTCGGGGCACTGAACCTGAGCCTTGCGATGCGCAGGAATGGCTCGCCGTTCGGTGCCGCATGGCTGTCTCAGGTGACCCTCGTCGACATTGCAGCGACCGCAACCGTCCCGGACAGCGCCCTCCTGGGCAGTATGCTCGAGGTGCCCATTCTTGTTTCCGGTACCCAGTCCATGACCGTCACCCCCAGCTTCGAACTGCGCGACATGCAGGGCAGTCTGATCGATAGCTCGGCCCTGGTTGCAAGGCGCTATGGCACCCCTGCGGGTATCGTGTCCATGACCATCCCCGGCGAGCAGACAGGGGGGATCCGCTACTTCCTCGGCAGGACAGCCGTTGGCATTCTGCAGCCCGGCCCGTACCAGTTGACCGTGACCTTCATCTCCGGGGCGTCGGCCATGGCGGGCGTGTCGAGTGCCCTCGCCTTCGCCACGACCACACATCTCCTGCAGGTGCTCCCTCCCGAGCAGCCCGGATTGCTCATCGTCGATTCCTTGCCGCTCGGGGCTGCCGTATCGATCGACGGTGTGTCACAGCCCCTGCCGACACCGTGCGCGGTCCCGACGACGCCCGGTCCGCACCTCGTCCAGCTCACGGAGGCCAGTTCCGCCCCGTTCGAGACGACCGTGGACACGGCCGCGGCCCCCGTGACCCTTGTCGGGCCGACCCTGACACCGATGGCGACCATCCCCGTCGTCCTGACACCCTCGCCGGTGAACCTCGATTTCGGCGTCCTCAAGGCAGGTGTTGGCGTCACCGGGCAGCTGATTCTGCAGGTAACCGGCATCGGCGTCTCCGAGGGTGTCGTGTCCACGTCCGCCAACTGGATCCGGGTCAGCCCGCTCACCTTCGACGGCAGCCAGGCGTTCACGGTCGGCATCGACGCCCGCTGGGTCGATCCCAATGCCAACAACGTCGGCACGATCACATTCACCATGGGAGACGTTCGAGGGAGCATTCCCGTCAAGGCGGGGTTTGCCCCGACCCCGACCGTCGGGTTCATCCTGTCGCCCCAGAGCGTGCGTGTCGGCGAGGGTGACGAGTTCGCCCTCGACCTGAAGGCGCGCAATCTGCAGATGCTGTTCGACCACGTGGATCTCACGGTGGCCTGGGACCCCGCACTCGTCGTCCTGCAGGGCGCTGAGGCGTCGGCATCGCTGACGACCCCCGTCGAACCTTCTGTGGAGCCTGGCATCCTCCGCATCCAGAGCGACGTCACAGGACTGTCTGGCGGGGAGACCGTCCTGGCGGCCTTGCGGTTCACAGCCATGGCTCCGACCGACAAGACTGGGATCAACCTGCGCGGAACCGTCTCGCTCGGCGGCGCCCCCGTCCGCGCGACCACGGGCGGCTGTGCGGTCAGCATCAGTCCACGCTTCGTGCCGCCCGGGACTCCCGGCGGATTGACGGCGACGGGAGAACAGGGGCAGGTGAGGGTAAGCTGGCAGACGTCGACCCCGGGAAGCTATCCTGTTGCGCGCTATGACGTCTACCGCATGCAGGGGGCGCCGGACATCGAGACGGCCGAACTCGTGGGTGAGGCGAAACCCGGGGCGACGCAATTTGTCGACCGTGGGCCGCTCGAGCGGGCCACCTATTACTACTGGGTCATGTGCGAGGACACCCGGGGGAACGTCAGCAACCCAGCGGGGCCTGCCAAGGCGCAGCCCATCATCGTCACGAACCCCATCACCAAGGTGACCCTTGTCTTCACCCTCGACAAGCCGACGGTCGTCATGAACGGCGTGACGGTACCCATGGAGACGGCGCCAGTGATCGAGAACGGGCGGACCATCCTTCCTGTCCGATATATCGCCACGCCGCTGGGGGCGCAGGTCCTGTGGAACGCCAAAGAACAGAAAGTCACGCTCATCGGCAGCAAGAAGGTCGAGTTGTGGATTGGCAAGCCGACGGCACGGGTTGATGGCGTTGACGTACTCATCGATCCGGCCAACCCGAAGGTGGCGCCTCGCATCAGCGGTGGCAGGACCATGCTTCCCCTCCGCTTCATCAGCGAGACCTTCGGTGCCGAGATCGTATACGATGCCAAACTGCGCACCGTCACCGTCACCCTGAGCAAGGCAACCTAGGAGACATTCGTGGTCAAGTTCAAGGAACCCTTCAACGGCATCTCGCACCTGCTCGGAGGCCTGGCCGCCATCGTCGTCACCGTCCTGCTTGTCAGGGCGGCCGTCATCAGCGGTGGCAGCAGGGCGGGTGTCCCCTTTCTCGTCTATGGTCTCAGCATGGTCCTCCTGTATTTCTCGAGCGCCTGGTACCATCTGCTCGACGTCAGTCCGAAGACGCACGTCATGCTGCGAAGGCTCGACCACATCAGCATCTCCATCCTCATCGCGGGCACCTACACGCCCATGTGTCTCATCGCGTTGCGGGGCAGCGTTGGCACGTTGCTCTGCTGGGGCGTGTGGGGATTGGCCGGGGCCGTCATCCTCACCGACGTCTTCTGGCTCGACGCCCCACGGGGCATCAAGGCCGGACTTTACGTTCTGCTCGGCTGGTTCGCCGTGTGGGCGACGATCCCACTTCAGCGTGCCATCGGGTGGGGCGGCATCGCCTGGATGCTGGCTGGAGGCCTGGCCTACAGCGTCGGGGCTCTGCTGTACGCGATCAAGAAGCCAAATCCCTGGCCCGGTGTCATTGGCTTCCACGAGATCTGGCACCTGTTCGTGCTGACCGGCAGTGCAGGCTTCGTCGTGCTGGTCTGGCGCTACGTATTGCCCATGGTGAAGGCCCTCTGACATGAGCCTGCAGTTTGAAGCGCTGACGCCTCATCTCTGGACGGCGAAGTGCCACGGATACGCCATGAACACGGGCATCCTGCACGACAGTGGGCATGCCGCGCTCATCGACCCGGCTCTCCTTCCCGACGAGGTGGAGGACGTCGTCGCCTTCTGCGAGGGACAGCAGCTGAAGGTCGAAACAGTCGTGATCACCCATCACCACTGGGACCACATCCTGGGAGCCGCGCGGTTCCCAGGTGCCCATGTTGTGACCCACCAGGCGTACGTCGCGCAGACCGCCCTCGACCTGGAGCACACGCGGCGTTCGATAGGGCGCTTCTACGAGGCGGAGGGCGTCGCGACGGCCGCCCCGTTCGACCCGCCCATGCCCGACCAGACCGTCGACCACATCGTCGGGCTCATGGTCGGCGGGTTCCGTGTGCAGCTGGTTCATACGCCCGGGCATGCGCGCGATCACCTCTCGGTGTACGACCCCGAGGCCACATGTCTGTGGGCCGGGGACCTCCTGAGCGACCTCGAGATCCCGTTCGTGAGTGACCGGCTCGATGCGTTTGAGCGCACACTCGGCATGTTCGCGGCGATGCAGGTCGACCTGCTGGTCCCCGGTCATGGAAGCCTCACGCGCGATGTCACCGAGATCAGGCGCCGCATCGAGGCAGACCGTGCGTATTTGTCCGACCTGCGTGCGCGGATCGAAGCAGTCGTCCTCGCGCGCGGCAACGTTCAAGCGGCCGTCGCGGCGTGCGCCGACATGGTCTTCCGCAACCCGGGCGAGAATGCCGAAGCGCACGTCATGAACGTCGAGCAGGTCTTCCTCGAATGCGATGGCTCCGCCCTGGCAACCTCCCGTCTCGGCTGGGCCCGCGAATTGTGACTCCTTTGGGGTCAGGCACTTTGACATTCACAATTGATAAACCACTGCATCAAGGAGGCATGGGAGATGGCTAGACCACTGCGCATCGAGTATGAGGGAGCCGTGTATCACGTGACCAACCGGGGCAACGGCCATGAGATGATCTACCGGGAAGAAGCTGACTGGAAGGCCTTCCTGGGCATCATGAGTGATGTCGTCTTGAAGTTTGGCTGGCGGATCTACACGTATTGCCTGATGGGCAACCACTACCATCTGCTGCTGGAGACCCCTCAGCCCAATTTGTCCCAGGGGATGAAGGAACTGGACCAGCAGTACACTAGACGGCATAACTGGAGATACGAACATTCAGGACACGTTTTCCAGGGTCGTTATTGGTCAGGGCTTGTACTCAATGACAACTACCTGGTCGACGCGGCGAGCTACCTGCTGCTCAACCCCGTGCGGGCTCAGCTGGTGCACTCGCCGGAGGAATGGCGCTGGTCGAGTTGCGCGGCCATGGCCGGGCTTGTCCCGTCGCCTTCATGGCTCGATATAGACTGGCTGCCAGTCGACTACCGCAGTGCACCGGGCGACCCGAATGGTCCATTCCTGTCCTACGTCCGGGAGTGCATTGGCAAGCCGCGTCCGGCGAACCTGGAGACGCAGCGTCACCACACTCACAGGAATGTGAAGGCCATTGTGCCTGACCCCACGGGGGTTCACAATTGAGCATCTTCAAGCTGAAGGCACCGTTTGAACCGTCAGGGGACCAGCCGCAGGCTATTGCCAAGCTGATCGCCGGGATCCAGGGGGGCGACCGCTTCCAGACGCTGGTCGGCGTCACCGGTTCTGGCAAGACGTTTACGATGGCAAGCGTCATCAAGGAGTTCGACCACCCAGTCCTTGTCCTGAGCCACAACAAGACGCTTGCCGCACAACTGTACAGCGAGTTCAAGGCCTTCTTCCCTGAGAACGCGGTCGAGTACTTCGTCAGCTACTACGACTACTATCAGCCCGAGGCGTATGTCCCCACCATCGACCTGTACATCGCGAAGGACGCCGACATCAACGAAGACATCGCCCGCCTGCGGCACTCGACCATCCGATCGCTCGTCGAGCGCAAGGACGTCATCGTCGTCAGTTCAGTGAGCTGTATCTATGGCTGGGACTCGCCCGAAGAGTACCGGGAGGGACTGCTGACGGTGACGCAGGGCGCCGCGATGAAGCGCGACGACATCGCCCGATCACTCATCGGGCTCCGCTACGAACGCGTCGAGGACGTGGGCAAGGGTGGCTCCTTCCGTGTGCGCGGGTCGACGGTGGAGGTCATGCCCAAGGAGACGGAGACCGGCATCCGCATCCGGCTGTCGCTGGACGGGACGGTCGAGAAGATCCAGGAGTTCGACCTCGGTTCGCGCCAGGTCATCAAGGAGTACAAGGAGTTCATCTTCTTCCCCGCCGCGCAGTTCGTGACCAGCCCGGAGCGCATCGAGAAGTACATTGTGCTCATCCAGAAGGACATGGAGGACCGCGTCGCAGCCTTCACCTCGCTGAACAAGTTCGTGGAGGCTCAGCGCATCGAGGAGCGCACCAAGAACGACATCGAGATGCTGCGCGAGGCCGGCTACTGCAACGGCATCGAGAACTACAGCCGCTACTTCAGCGGCCGCGCTCCCGGTTCCGAGCCATACACGCTGCTGAGCTTCCTGCCCAAGGACTTTCTACTTTTCGTGGACGAATCGCACATCAGCGTTCCACAGATCCGCGGGATGTTCAACGGCGACCACCAGCGCAAGCAGACGCTCATCGACTACGGCTTCCGCCTGCCGTCGGCGCTCGACAACCGTCCGCTCATGTTCGACGAGTTCATGCGGTACGTCCAGCAGGCCATCTTCGTCAGCGCGACGCCGTCGGACTATGAGTACCAGGTCTCGACGCAGGTCGCACAGCAGCTCCTGCGCCCCACGGGCCTCGTCGATCCGCTCATCGAAGTGCGCCCCAGCAAGGACCAGGTCCCCGACCTGATGGGCGAGATACGACAGCGCGTCGAGAAGCAGGAGCGCGTGCTCGTCACAACACTGACGAAGAAGAGCTCGGAACTGCTGGCGGACTACCTCCAGCAGGAAGGCATCAAGGCGCAGTACCTGCACAGCGACCTGGATGCACTGGCACGCGTGCACATCCTGCGCCAGCTGCGCTCGGGCGACATCGATGTCTTGGTCGGCATCAACCTCCTGCGCGAAGGCCTGGACCTGCCGGAGGTCTCCCTGGTCGCCATTCTGGACGCCGACAAGGAAGGGTTCCTGCGCAGCGAGACGTCTCTCCTGCAGACCATGGGCAGGGCCGCCCGCAACGTGTCCGGCACCATCATCATGTACGCTGACGAGATCACCGGTTCGATGAGCCGCGCCATGGCGGAGTCGCGCCGGCGCCGGGAGTACCAGCTTGCGTACAACGAGGAGCATGGCATCACGCCCCAGACGATTCACAAGGCGATCTCAGAGCTCATCGACCTGCCGTGGCGCAAGCCGGACGAGGTGGAGAAGCTGGGCAAGGAGATGCTGGCGAGGATGTCGCCGACCGAAGTGCAAGCTCTGGTCATCCAGCTCAACGAGGAGATGCTGGCGCACGCCGAGTCGCTGGAGTTCGAGGAAGCTGCTAAGCTGCGCGACAAGATCGCCCAGCTGCGCGCACTGCTCACCGGCGAGAAGCCTCCCAAACCACAGGCGCCGGGCCTCATGCCCCATATGGGCAGGCACAAAAGCCGCTGACCGCTGCTCTCATGGCATGGACCTTGCGCGAGGACGCAGGATCTCCTTGTTGCGCGCTTGACAGCGACATGACGGGTGGTAGCATGGGGCGGCTGCAGGAGAGAGCCGGCACAACGCAGTGACACGGAGGTTGCAGGGCGTATGAGTGAGTGCACACCTGACTGGGAGAACCCGGCATCATGAGGACCTGCGCGAGATTGGGAGTGATGTTTCTTGCCGCTCTCGTCGTGATCGTGGCCTGCACAGGCGTTGTGCGTGCACAGCCGGTTGAGACCGCAATTCCTGCGGATGCACGCATCCAGAGACTGCTGGACCTGCATATCCTCTTGGGAGCCCCCGATGGTGACCTTCAGCTGGAGCGTCAGGCGAATGGCGGCGAGTTCGTGGTCCTTCTCGAGCGCGTCCTTCAGCAACCAGAGTCGACGTCACAGAGCCTTGGGACCCCCTCCGAAGGCGGCGAGGCGAACGGATGGATACGCGCCTACGCATGGACGAGAGGTGTATGGGACCGTGTGCTGTACGTGCGGGGGAAGATTCGGCACGTCTGGTTTGGACTCCGCTACAGGCTGGTAGAAGGCTCCGGATGGGGCATCGAGCGCAGCCACTGGATGTTCACGTCGTTGCGCGACGCCTACCTCGACGGCGGACTGATCGACCTTTCGTTCCAGCCCAAGAAGCGGATGAGTGGCAGTGAGGGCATCAACATGCTCCTGACAGCGGCCGGTTTCGGCGGCGAGGTCGCTGCCATGCAGGCTCAGATGAATGACCCTGTCGGTGATGAGGCTCTGCGTGTCGTCTGCAGACAGCATGGATTGGACAACGTCATGGACTACGCCGGCAAGCCGCTGACCCGTCGAGGTGCCGCGTTGCTGGCTTGGCGACTCCTCGCCGAACGGACCGGCTCAGACTGAAGAAGGCAGGCAGCAGCGCCTGAACCTGCAGTCCGCGTCTCCTCCTGCCATCCAGGGACCGGGCCTCTCTCGTACCCGATGCCCTGCGGCACCGCCAATCGGCTAGTCGGCCTGTACGGGAATCGTCGGTGGGCAGACCATGCTGGGGTGCTGCATCGCGGGATGGTGACGGAAGGACAGGACGAAGAAGAGGAGGTAGATGCCATAGATGGCGGCCGTCAGGACCATGGGCAGGGTGAACCCCGTCTTCTGAATGAGCCAGCCTCCCAGTGCCGTCGAAACGGCCCAGGACCCGGTCCATGCCATCTGGAAGATGTTGTGGGCTACAGAGCGCTTGTCGGATGGCACCAGCTCCAGGCAGAACTTGTCCGTGACTGGCGTTGAGCACATCATGAGACCTGCGCGCATCCAGAATGCCAGGGCGGCGATGACGACATTGTGCGTGAGGGCCATGATAACCAGGAACACAAGCGAACCTCCGACGGTGACGGCGATGGTGCGCAGCAGGCCTGCCCGCCGGACGAGCCATGGGGCGAGCAGGACACCGACCGTGAGGACGGCGTTGCTCATGGCGAACAGATTGCCGACGACCACCGTGCTTGCGTGAAAGCGGTCGGTGAAGTAGAGGTTGAGGTAAGGAATGCTCAGCCCGGCGCCAAACCCGATGATGACGTTGACCGCCGCGTATCGGAACGCGAACCGCTTCCACGAGGGCGTGACCTCCGGCTCGTTCTGGAGGGTGCTGTGGGTGTCCACCGCCTGCTCGCCGGTGCTACTGTGATGTTCCCGCAGGCGGATGAAGACGCCGGTGCTCGCAAGGATGAAGGCTGCTCCCACAAGCAGGGTCAGGCGGAGCCCGGTGACGGGCGATGCCCCGAACCGGGAAAACAGGCGTGGCAGGAGTCCTCCCACGGCTGACGCGATGACCGACATGACCGTCCCTGTGGTGAACGCGAGGCTGAAGGCGACCTGCCGGTCCTGGGGGTCGGTGCTTCGCATCATCTCGGGATTAAAGGTGGCTCCGTACAGCATGGTGCTGGCCGAAATGCCGACTTGCAGGACGACGAGCAGCGCGGGCACCAGGATGTTGGCCTGAACGGCGCCGAACACGGCGATGAGCGCGCACGAGAGGACCAGCGATTTCCTGCTGCCGAGGCGGGTCACCAGCAACCCTGCCGGGATGGCAAGCGCAAGGGACCCGATCGTCCCGAGGGAGTTCAGCCGGCCAAGGAAGGCCTCACCCAGCCCACCCTGCTTGAGATACAGGTTGAAAAAGGTCATGAAAATCCCGTTTCCAAGCCCCAGCAGGGCTGCGCCGGCAAGCAGCAGCCGCATGTTCGTGCCAAGGTGGCAGATGGCGGTCCAGTAGCGTCTGAATTCGTGTTGTATCATCTGTCCTTTTCCACCAGCAGGATATTGTTCAGGTTCCGAAACAGTTTAGCCTGTATGGGCTCTCCCGCAAGGAGTCGGCCTTCACACGCCTCGGCCTGCTACGAGATCGCGGACGCGGTGAACAGGAGGACGCCGCCCACGAGAACGGCAGGGCCCATCTGCTCCCCGATGAACAGGACAGCGAGCAGGGTGGCGAACACGGGTTCCAGCGAGTAGATGACGCTGGCCTGCGCGACGGTCACGTCGTGCTGGAAGCGGTTCTGCAGCAGCAGCGTGATGACGGTCGTGAAGATGGCGAGGTACAGCAGGGATGGCCATGAGACAGGGTTCACGGCGAGTGTCTGCTTCGTGACCAGGGAGTAGGCGAGCGAGCACATGGCGACGGCCAGCAGCTGGAAGAACGTGGTGGCGTAGAAGGAATCCCTGTGCGAGAACAGGTGGATCATGAAGACCTGGACGCCGAACGCCAGGGCGGACAGCAGCGTCAGGAAGTCGCCCATGCCCATGCCGCCGACACGGATGGTGAACCCGAACGAGATGATCCACAGACCGTTCACCGCCAGGATAAGTGCCAACGCGACCTTCCATGAGCGCTTCTCGCGCAGGAAGAGGAACGACAGGACCGGCGCGACGACGACACACAGGCCCGTGATGAAGGCATTCTTGCTTGCCGTCGTCATCGTGAGTCCCGTGACTTGCAGCATGAACCCGAGGTACTCCGGGATGCCGATGGCAAGCCCCTTCAGCAGGTTGGGCCACGTGAACTCGATCCTGCTGCGGAAGAGCACGTATACGACCGCCGCAGCGATGGCAAAGCGGATCAGGATCAGGAGCGCCGGCGAGATACTCCCCAGGCTCTCCTTCATGACGGCAAACGTCGTCGACCAGAGCACGACTGCCAGCAGCAGGAGCAGCTCGGACCTGCGGGTGGACCTCACGGGGCGCACGGCCATCAGGCATTCTGGACGGCCGGTCGGCGCAGGAGCAGGACGCAGGCTGCCCCGATGCTCGTCAGGACGCCCGCCATGATGAAGCTTGCGAGATAGCTGCCGGTCGCGTCACGGACGATGCCGCCGACCGCTGGGCCGAAGAGGACACCAAGGTTCAGCATGCCGGCCAGGATGCCGTATCCCAGGCCGCTTTCCCTGCCGTGCAAGAGGTAGGGGGCCAGACCGAAGACGGCTGCCGGGGCCAGTGCGAAGGTGAAGCTGACGCCGAGGAACAGGGGCAGGACGCTGCCAGGGAGAACACCGAGCAGGATCACACATCCGGCGAACATGAGACAGGCCAGCACCGCCCCCCGGCCCTGCCAGCGCCTGCGGTCCAGGACGTGGCCCATGAACGCGGACGCGGCGACAGGGAACAACATGAGGATGCTGGCCATGGTCCCTGCTGTCTGCGGAGACATGCCCCGGCCGACCAGAAGGTCGTTGGCGAACGTCAGGAGAACGAGCGCTCCCGCGTTCCAGAACAGCCAGACGAGGCCGAGGACCCAGACCTGAGAATTCAGGCGCCGCAAACCTGCGACGAGTGAGACCGGGGCCTCCTCATGCCGCGATGCGGGGTCCTGGTAGAACAGGACGTATGCGACTGCCACGACGCAGGTGAAGGCCAGGCACGCCCACACCGGCGCCTGCCATCCCCGTGCAGCCGCGAGGCGCGAGAAACCCAGCTGGCTGATCAGGATGCTGGTCGGGACCGCCGTATTCATGGTGCCCATGGCTGCGCCGAGGTACCTGGTGCCTGCGAAGTTCTGGCTGATGATCTGCGCGCCGAGGATGGACAGCGTCGCAGAACCAATGCCCATGGCGAGGCGTGCCATCAGCAAATTCGTGTAGGACGTCGAGCATGCGAACCAGGCCTCGGCAGCGATGAGACAGGCGAGACCCAGGAGTCCGACGGTCCGGCCGCCCCAGCGGTCGGCAAGGTAGCCGACCAGCGGCGAGACGACAATGCCGAACAGCGCCAGCGACGACATCAGTGCCCCCGCCTGCCCGGCGGTCATGCTGAGGGTCGTCTTCATGACGGGGATGACGGGAGGGAGGAACTGGAGCGAGAGCCCGAAGGCGACGGTCAGAGCGTATCCGACGACCAGGTACTGCAGTTTTCTGTTCATGGGACTCCTTTTCGGCAATTGTGAATCCCTTGGGGTCAGGCACAATGGGATTCACAATTTCAGGTTGTCAGGGTTTCTGCAACGTCACGAAGCGGACAGCATTTCTGAATTCGCGCACGCCGCCGCCTTCGCGGACGACCTCGGCCAACTCCTCCGGGTCCCGGGCGATACAGCCCGACAGCGCGTCGACACCATAATCGAACATGAGCACCGAGAGGGGCGTCGAGGGGCCGATGAGTATGACCCAGGCGTTGCAGGCGAGTTCCAGCAGGCGCGGGAGGCTCTTGTTGGTGAGCGCTGAGCCGGTGATGGCGACGACGTCGAGATGCGGGAGGAGGTATTCTTCAGCCTGCTGGGGCAGGTCGCCTTCCTGTGGCCGCTGTTCGAAGACGGTCAGACTGCCAGAGGCGGAACGGATCTCGTCGGTCCACGGGAAGTGTCCGATGAGTCCGACCTTCTTGCCGGCTGCTTTCCCAAGCAACAGGTCGCGCCCGTTGGCCTCCTCGGCGCCCGCGAAGCGGGAGGTGATGTTGCACGCTGCACAGATGGCCGCCATGCCGATCGCCGCCTCTCGCGGGTTCCAGGAAAGCGAGAACTCGGCCAGCTCCACGAGCGGTTTGCCCCTAAGGTGGAAGAACGGACTGTGCCCATTCATGGTCGTGGGCCGCAGAGACATGGACAGTCCCGTGGCATGCTCCGTCTGCACCAGGGACCAGATCTGGCCGGCGATGACGTCCTGGGCAGGCTCGTCGTCACACTGTGCGATCAGGTCACGGTACAGGGCGTCGTATTCGAGAGGAGATGTGCGGCGTCGCACGGCTAGTTCTCCAGGGACGGCAAGTCTTCGAGATCGACCTCGCCGGTCTTGCTCCTCAGGTGCTTGCGGTTGAGCCAGGTGAAGCCCTTTTCATACGTGATGACGGCCATGTCGATGGGTCCGCCGACGCCGGTCATATCGCCCGGGTCCATGAGCACGCCGTCACTGAAGCGCTGGATAGCGGTCGTGGTCTCGATGGCGAGCTGACAGAAGTCGACTGCGTCCTGCAGGGTCATGGTGCCCCACTGGATGCTGTATTCCACCCCGCGCAGCTGCTGCTGCACGGCGGGCTCGCCGAGCTTGGCTGCGGCCTCGCGCACGATCGGGATGCCCTGAAGACGCGGGTCGAACCCCAGGACGATGCGCGTGACGACGTCTGTCTGCCCGATCCAGCCCGCGCCGAATTCCTTGCCCTGCTTGCGGCTGTCGCGTGCCTGGTCGGTGGCGCCGGGGACATAGACCATGTAGACTTCACTGCTTCTATCCTTGTTGTACCCAGCCAGGATGAACTGTAGTCCGTCGGGAGCAGCAACGGCTTCCTGGACCTGACCCTGCTTGTTCTTGAAGTGGAACACCACGCGGGTCGGTTCTTCCTTGAGGTCCAGCAGTTCCATGCCCTGGCGGGCCATGTCCGTTTTGATGCCGGCGGGGATGGCCTTCAGCTGGTCGCGGTAGGGGACGCGGGCGTCGAAGTACTGCGCGAGTTCCTTCGAAACCTCGCCGACGGACAGCTTGTCGACGGGGATCGTCTGACGGAAGTCATCGATGAATCCGCTGACGTTCTTCATCACGCCCTGTTGAGGCAGGAATGCGAGACCTGCGATGACCAGCCCCATGCGCGAGCCGATGCGGAAGACCTTGGAGGCCGAGTCTGAGCCGACACGGGCCATCCCCTTCTGATTCCGGTACGTCTGACGGCTGTCTGCCGCGAGCACGATTCCTTCGGGAATCGTAACGTTAATGCCGAGTGACATGCGTCACCTCCCATGCGGTGGTATCCCCTATAGCATGAGCAGGTTTGACCCAAACGCAACCGTCCGGCATTCGCGTTCTTGCTGTAGGGTCAGGTGCTCATTCCAGCCCTGGGCGGTAACTTCGACGTTTTCCTACGGCGTACCGGGAATCACGATTCCCGGGGGCATCATGCCTCCAGGACCCATCATGCCTCCGCGATGGTCCATCATGTCGTCCATGCCGGTGACGGGGCGGATGCCGTCTGCGGTGATGGTGGTCTTCACCCGCCGTCCGACGACCCGCACGACCGTGCCCACAGGGATATCCGAACCGGCGGGGAAGTAGGTCTCTTCGGTGATGATGACTAGCCAGCGCTCACCCGTCAGGCTGTCGACGACCCACTGCTCGGTCGTGCGGGACATGACGACGCCGATCACAGCACCGCCCTGCATCCCGCCGAAGGGGTTTCCCCCACGCTGAAACAGCTGCCGTCCCGGACCAGCGCGGAAGGTGAACCGCGTCAGGTTGGTCGCGTAAGCACCGCAGGCCCCGGCCACGACCGCGACGACAAGCGCAGCGACCAGCCACCAGCGTGCAACCCGGTACAGACGAGCCGTGCGTCGCAGGACGACGAATGAGAGGATACCGAGGAGGGCGACGAGGACCAGGAGCTGCCACGGGAAGTCGAAGAAGGCAGGAGGCCCCCACCGCGGGCCAAGTCGCAGGTCCGCGAGCGTCCCGTTCTGGACGAGGATATACACACTGCCCGCCAGTCCGAGCGCGGTCAGCGCAAACAGGAACGCCACGGCCGAGTGCTTCAGTATGCGCTCAAGCCGGAAACGCCACGTCGCGCGCGGCTCCAGGTGCTGTTCCTCGATTTGCTCGAGAATCTTCTGCTTCAAATCATCATCCATGAGTATCCTCTCTCAATTGTGAATCCCATTGTGCCTGACCCCAGGGGATTCACAATGTTGGCGGTTGTGCCGGAGTTGCCTCCAGCAGTTTCCGCAGCTTGCTCTTGGCCCGGCTCGCGGTGGGTCCCACCGAGTTGACCGCGACCATCAGAATATCCGCTATCTCGCTGTAACTTTTGCCTTCGACCACTGACAACAGCAGAACGTCTCTGCTGCGCTGGTCCAGCCGACCCAGCGCCCGGCCTACCGCTCCCTCCAGCTCCTGGTGCAGGGCCTCGGCTGGGACATCGGTATCGCCGGTCAGGATCTCGACCGTTTCGCCGTCGAGCTCCAGCTCGGTGGGCACGGTCCCATGCCGTTTGCGGGCCATGTTCACCGCCGCATTGTGGACGATGCGGTACATCCACGCGCTGAACGTCAGGTGTGGGTCGAATCCGGCCAGGTTGCGGTAGGCTTGGAGGAACGCCTGCTGGATCACATCTTCCGCTTCCTGCCGCCCAATGAGACGGGCCGCGTATGACGTCAAGGGTCGCTCGTACCGCTCGACCAGCATGCCAAAGGCGTCCCTGTCTGTGAGCGCCTGTCGAACCAGCTGCTCGTCCGTCGGCTCCTGAGCGCGCATCTCCATACGTCTATGATACGCCTGACTTCCTGGTTTCGTACAGGCAACATTGCGGAGAAGCGGCAGGGACGCCTTGGCACAGTCCGGGAATTGCTCAGCGACGTCAGAGGACCGCGTTGCGACAGCACGCCGCGCCTTCACAATTGTCTCGTTGCAGATTCTGGCGACTTAGGTAGGATGAATGCACACCCCTGGAGGGGTGGGGTACCAACCGACATGGAACACGTAGCCGCTCGTGACGGTAAGTGGGAGGAAGAGTTGAAGACAAAGGACCTCGGAATCACTGGCATGACCTGCGCCGCGTGCGCAGTGGCTGTCGAGCGCTCGGTGAAGAAGCTGGACGGCGTCGTCTCAGCTGTGGTCAACCCCGCCACCGAGAAGCTGACCGTCGAGTATGACGAAGCCCGGGTCGACGATGAGGCGCTGAAGGCTTCCGTCGAGAAGGCCGGATACGGCGTTGCGCAAGCATCTGGCGCCAAGACCGTCGTGATCCCGGTGCGTGGCATGACGTGCGCGGCGTGCTCTGCGGCTATCGAACGCGCGCTCCGCAAGCTCGCTGGCGTCTCTAGCGCCTCGGTGAACCTGACCACGGAGAAGGCGACCGTCATCTATGACCCGTCCATCGTCCGTATGTCCGCTCTCAAGACTGCCATCACCGCAGCCGGCTACACGCCTCTCGACGTGGAAGTCACCGCGGCGAATGTCGACGAGGACGCCGAGCGCAAGACGCAGGAGACCCGCTCCCTCTGGCAGCGGTTCATTGTCTCCGCTCTGTTTGCGGTTCCCTTGCTCTACCTCGCGATGGGCCCCATGATACCGTGGCTGGGCTGGCGCATTCCCGCCTGGCTGAGTCCCATGGACTTCCCCCTGCGCTACGCGCTGGTGGAGGTTGCGCTGGTCATCCCGAGCATCGCGGCGGGCTACCGTTTCTACATCGTGGGATTCCGGGCCATCTGGCACCGGGCCCCGAACATGGACTCGCTCATCGCAATGGGCACGTCCGCAGCCATCCTCTATAGTGTCTACTCGACCTGGCGTATCGCCCAGGGCTCGTTCGGCTCCGTGGGGGATCTCTATTTCGAGACCGCCGGCGTCATCCTCACGCTGATCCTGCTGGGCAAGTCGCTGGAATCGGTCTCCAAGGGGCGCACGTCACAGGCCATCAAGAAGCTCATGGGCCTTGCGCCCAGGACCGCCATCGTCGTGCAGGGCGACCGTGAGGTCGAGCTGCCGGTGGCCGAGGTGGAGGTCGGTGACCTTATCCGCGTCCGTCCGGGCGAGAAGGTCCCGGTAGACGGCGAGGTCGTGACCGGCGCCACGTCGATCGACGAGTCCATGCTGACGGGCGAGAGCATCCCGGTGGAGAAGCATCCGGGCGACAAGGTGGTGGGCGCCAGCATTAACGGCAACGGTTCCATCACGTTCCGCGCCACGCACGTCGGGGCCGACACGGTCCTGGCTCAGATCGTCAAGCTGGTCGAGGACGCGCAGGGCAGCAAGGCGCCGATCGCTCAGCTGGCGGACGTCGTCTCGGGGTACTTCGTGCCCATCGTCTTCGTCATCGCCGTCCTGTCCGCTGCAGCGTGGCTCATCGCCGGCAAGGGCAGCGTATTTGCACTGACCATCTTCATCTCTATCCTCACGATCGCGTGCCCGTGCGCACTAGGGCTCGCGACACCCACGGCCATCATGGTCGGCACCGGCAAGGGTGCCGAATACGGTGTCCTCATCAAGGGTGGCGCGGCACTCGAAATGGCACACAAGGTGCAGACGGTCATTTTCGACAAGACCGGCACCATCACGCAGGGCAGGCCGGTCGTCGCCGACGTCGTGACGGTCCCCGGTGTGGAACGGGCTGAGGTCCTGGGTCTGGCGGCCTCCGCCGAGAAGAACTCGGAGCACCCGCTTGGAACCGCGATCGTCAGAGCGGCGCAGGAGGAGAACATCGCGCTGCAGCCCCTGGAGGACTTCGCCTCGGTCCCGGGACGCGGCATCGAGGGCACCGTGGGTTCCACGCACGTCTTGCTGGGCAACGCCGCCTTCATGGCCGAGCATTCGGTGGACGTCGCTGCACTTGCATCCGCCGTCGACCGCTTTGCCGAAGACGGCAAGACCCCCATGTTCATCGCCCGGGACGGTACGGCCATCGGTGTCATCGCGGTGGCGGACGTGGTCAAGGAAAGCAGCGCTCGTGCCATCAAGACGCTTCACGACATGGGGATCGAGGTCGCCATGATCACCGGCGACAACCGCAGGACGGCCGAGGCCATTGGTCGGCAGGTCGGCATCGACCGCGTCCTGGCCGAGGTCCTGCCACAGGACAAGGCGCTGGAAGTGAAGAAGCTGCAGGCAGCGGGCAGGCGCGTCGCCATGGTCGGCGACGGCATCAACGACGCTCCGGCGCTGGCGCAGGCAGATGTCGGCATTGCCATCGGCAACGGCACGGACGTCGCCATCGAGTCAGCGGACATCGTCCTCATGAAGAGCGACCTGATGGACGTCGCGACGGCCATCCAGCTGAGCAAGGCGACCATCCGCAACATCCGGCAGAACCTGTTCTGGGCGTTCAGCTACAACACGCTCGGCATCCCCATTGCCGCAGGCCTGCTGTACGCGTTCGGCGGCCCGAAGCTCAACCCGATGATCGGCGCGGCGGCCATGTCGCTGTCGTCCGTCTCGGTCCTCACGAATGCACTCAGACTGCGCGGCTTCAAGCCTCGCAGGTAGCATTCATACAACAAGGGAGGAATCACATGAAGAAACTCATCAAGGTGCAGGGCATGATCTGCAAGCATTGTGTCATGCACATCACTGAGGCACTGAAGGAGGTCCCCGGGGTCACGGACGTCGTCGTGAGTCTGGAAGCCGGCACGGCGACCGTGGACACGAATGCTCCGGTCACCAACGAGGCGCTTGCTGCTGCCATCACCGACGTCGGCTACACGCCCGGCCCGGTCACGGACCTGTAGTCTGCGCGAAGGGAGAAGAACGCACATGAGTGTCACACGAATCCTCACCGTATCCCTCGTGCTTGCCGCGGTTGTGTTCGGCGCTGCATTCATGGCGCCGGATGTGGTCGCGGTCCATGCAGTCCGGTCCTACGATACCCTCTTGCGCGCTCCAGAGATGTCGGTTGCGCGCAACGATGCTGCTGGAGCCTGGTTGCTTACCTCGCCAGGAGGAGAGACGCTGACGTTTGGCGGTGGCACTGCGACTGGTTCGAACGAGCTTGTCGTCACGTTGGACGCTCGCCCCTTCCTGGCTGCCGGCCTCAACCCGTCCCTGCTTCCTGCGGGTTCCCAGGTTGAGGGGGACGGTGCATCCGCCCGCATTGTGATGCGGTATGACAAGGGGACCGGGAGCTTCAGCGACGGTGCCGAGACACAGCCCTTGCAGGCTCTGCAGGACCTTGTCCGCAACCACCGCATGATGCTGGGCTACCACGCTGCGCTCGGGCACTTCGGGCTGGCGCTGGGTGGCGGCAACATGGTCGAGTGGGCGAAGGACCAGCAAGCCAACGACAAGGACCTCGTGTTCGTGCTGAACCCTCAGCCGTTTGCTGATGCAGGGGTGAACGTGGCCAACGTCCAGGGCTGGGTCCTGGCGGATGTGCCCGTGATGGACGCGCAGGGACGGAAGTCCACAGCGCGGAAACTGCTCAGATTCTACAACCTTGTCTAGGAGGGTATGATGGATCACTGTTCATGTGAAAGCAGGAAGGCTCTGGACACGCTCAGGACCGCCCGGGGTCAGATCGACGGCATCATCCGCATGATCGAGGAGGACCGCTACTGCATCGACGTCTCCAAGCAGATCCTTTCGGCCGCAGCCCTGCTGAAGAAAGCCAACATCACGATCCTCCGTCAGCACATGAACACGTGTGTGAGCGATGCTTTGGAGCACGGTGCCGGCCCGGAAAAGATCGACGAGATCATCCTTATCCTCGACAAGTATATGGAGTGACAGGAGTAACCATGAAGAGCACGAAAGTCTACGTCGGCGGTATGCATTGTGATGCATGCTCGACTCTCATTACCAGCCAGTTCAAGAAGGTCGAGGGCGTGCGTGGCGTCAAGGTCGACCTTGGCGCGCAGACCGCCGAGATCCTCTATGACAACCGTGCGCCGAGTATGGCGGCCCTCAGGGCACGCGCTGAGAAGTATGGCTACACGGTTGCGACATCCCGTCCTGCACCCGCAGGACAACAGAAGATGCCACTGTGGCAGTGGGCTGTCGCGGCTCTCATCGCCGGGGGTCTGGTCGGGCTCTTCGCCCTGCTCCAGCGCTCGGGCCTGATGAGCGCGCTGGGGACGTCATCGACGGGAGCCAGCTACGGCGTAGCCCTTCTCGTGGGCGTCGTCGCGTCGCTGAGCACCTGCCTGGCGGTCGTCGGGGCCATCGTCATCGCGTTTGCTGAGACATACCAGGCGGCTCCGGGCGAGAGCGCTGCGTCGGCTGTCGTGCGCCCGAACATCCTCTTCCATCTGGGTCGCATCGCTACCTTTGCTGTTCTCGGTGGTGTCCTCGGACTCATCGGCGGGGAGCTGTCCATCTCCGGCCGGTTCATGTCGGTCCTGACCATGGCCGTCGCCGTGTTCATGTTACTCCTCGGCCTCAACATCCTGGGGCTCGCCCCGTCACTGACGCGTCTGGGCATCAAGATGCCCGCGCGCCTGACATCGGGCCTCGACCGGATGAAAACGTCTCGCAGTCCGGTCATGCCACTCGCGCTCGGGGGCCTCACCTTCTTCCTCCCGTGTGGGTTCACGCAGAGCATGCAGATCATGGCGCTCGGGTCAGGCAGCTTCGTGCGCGGCGGGCTCATCATGGCCCTGTTTGCGGTGGGGACCCTGCCCGTGCTGTTCACGGCGGGCATCACGGCCTCGTGGACGCGTCAGCACAAGGTGGCAATCGTTCAGAAGGCTGCCGGTCTCCTGGTGATCGCATTCGCACTCTTCACGCTCAGTTCGGGTGCGCGCCTGTTTGGTTTCACCGGCCGCATCACGCCCGGCACGACCGTGACGACACCGCCCACCACCACACCTCCGGTCACAACTCCACCCGTTACCACACCACCGACCACGACGCCACCGACCAGCCAGCGTATCGAGATGCATATCAAGTACTCGGGATTCGAGCCGGCGGTCCTGCACGTGAAGAAGGGCGCCTCCGTGACCTTTGCGGTGTTCGGTGACGAAGTGACTGGATGCACGAACCGCATCATCATCCCGAGCCTGAACATCTCCAAAGACATCGGCCCCGGCGAAAACCTCATCACTTTCACGCCCACAGCCGCTGGCAACATCCCCTATTCGTGCTGGATGGGCATGGTCCGCGGCACCATCGTCGTGGACGACTGAGGTGGCAGCCGTGAACATCAGAAGGGGAATCGCCCTTATTGTCTTGCTGGGAATCATCATGAGCTGTGCGTGGGCTCCATCTCTGCGGTCTGCCGACGCAGTGTCCGTGAAGACCATCGTCCTGCGGGTGGGTGACCCGATCATGCAGGTGGACGCCGTGCGCACCTTCATTGACTCGACTGGGGCAGTCCCGGTCATCATCCAGGAACGCACCATGCTGCCGGTACGCGCAATCGTCGAGGCGCTGGGCGGTACAGTGTCGTGGGATGCAGCACGCAGGGCTGTCGGCGTCGTTCTTGGCACGAAGACCCTGGAACTCATGATCGCCAAGTCGTTTGCGACCGTGAATGGCATACCGGTGGCGATCGACCCTGCCAACGCACTCGTCGTTCCCGTCATCGTGAAGAGGCGAACCATGCTGCCCGTGCGGTTCGTAGGTGAGCAGCTTGGGGCGACGGTAGGCTGGGCTCCCGCGACCCAGGTGGTGACGCTCGACTTCGGCGGGACGACCGTTCCGGTGCCTTCCGCACCCGCCCTCATAGCGCCGGCTGACACGTCGTCGTCCACCGACACGACGCCGTCGCTGAGCTGGAATGCCGTGAGCGGGGCGGCGACGTATCGGGTCGTCATCCGTAAGGGGACGGACGTCATCCTCGACCGGTCAGGTCTGACTGCCCTTTCGTTCACCGTTCCCGCAGGGCTCCTGACTGTCGGAACCTATAGCTGGACCGTAACAGCGACGGGACCCGGAGGGACCAGCGCACCACAGGCGAAGCCCTTTGTGTTCATGGTGAAGGAACTGATACTGCCACCTGCTGCACCCGTTCTCACGGCGCCTGGCGATACGTCTTCGTCGACCGACAAGACGCCGTCGCTGAGCTGGAATGCCGTGAGCGGGGCGACGACGTATCGGGTCGTCATCCGCAAGGGGGCGGACGTCATCCTCGACAAGTCAGGCCTGACCTTGCTCACGTTCACTGTACCGGCGGGGCTCCTGGCGGTCGGCACCTACAGCTGGACCGTGGTGGCGACAGGACCAGGAGGGACTAGCCCATCACAGGTGAATCCCTTCACGTTCACCGTGAAGGATCCGGTGGCCCAGCCGCTTGCTCAGACCGTCGAGATGCACGTCAAGTACTCCGGCTGGGACCCCTCGATCATTCACATCAAGGCGGGAGCGCGGATTACCTGGAACATCTGGGGAGATGAGGTCACGTCATGCACCAACCGCATCGTCGTACCCAGCCTCAGCATCTCACAGGCGCTGACGTCCGGCAAGAACGTCATCACCTTCACTGCGCCCGCCACAGCCGGCACCGTCCCCTTCGCATGCTGGATGAACATGGTGCGGGGGCAGTTCATCGTCGACCCGTAGCAGACAGCCTCAGCGTATCATACAGGCCCGCACTGCCCGAACACGAGTTGTGCGGGCCTTGCGCAAACCGCCCCCGGCAACTTGTCGGGGGCGGAGGGAGTGTGGAAGATAAGGCTTGGCGTTACGGCCAGTAGGTGAAGGAGATGGTCCGGCTCAGTGCGTCCCAGGCAAGGTCGAGGCCCAGGTTCTCTGCGATGAACCGGAGAGGAAGGAAAGTCCGGTTGTTGATGATGACAGGAACGACCTTGGTGTTCATGCCGTCAATCGCAACCTTCTTGCCACTTACCAGACCCATCGGGTCACCGATGGTCACCGCCACGGTACGGCTGCCGAGCGTGACTGTTGCGGTCCTGGTGGTAGCGTTCCAGACGACCTTGCCTCCCAGGGTCTCGATGAGAGCACGGAGTGGAAGCAGGGTGCGGCCATTCTGGATGACGGGCGCAGCGTCGAGGGCAACGAGCATGCCGTTCACGTCCATCTCAGCCTTGCCAATGGTGAGCGTGACGGTCTTGAAGGAAGGAAGCAGGGCTGAACGGGTATAGGTCACGATGAAAGTGGAGCTTACCGTGTGACCGACCTTGTCCTTTGCTTCGATGACGATACTGTTGGCTCCCTTTCCAAGGATGAGCGTCTCACGGAAGGAACCGTCCAGGAACGGGATCACTTCTGTTCCGTTGATGGTCATCGACCTCAGGCCTGAGACGGCATCTGTGACACTGCCGGTAATGGTCAGCCCGGGTTTCGTGACGGAAGCAGGGAGTGCAGGATCGAAGATCAGCACTGGATTCTGGCTGTCCAGGTAAATGACCAGCTTCTGGAGCGTGTAGTTGCCGGCAGCATCGGATGCACTGATCTCAACGTCATTGCGACCTTCTGCAAGGGGCACAGGGTAGGTGACGGAACCGGTCCCGACCGGGTCCACGATCACGATACCGTTCGCCTTGATAGTCCACTTCGCGGACCCGCTGTTGTCGTCCAGCATGAATGTGAGCGGGAAGGGAGAGGCCCCCACCATGAAGGTCTGGACCGGCCCTCCGGACCAGCCGGTCACGCCAGCCATACTCCTGAAGTCCGGCAGGGTGATGGTGGGCGCCAGCATGTCAGGCACAGGCCTGAACGTCACGGCAATCGTGTGGTTGCTCTCGACGTCCGTGAGGGTCACGGTGTAGCTGAGCTTCCAGGCCGCATCCTTGAGGATGACCCCGTCGACGGCCAGGGTGTCAATCAGATAGCCGGGGTCGGGCTTGACAGCGTAGGCCTGTGTCGCGTGGTAGGCAAGCGGGCCCGTGCCGGGGGTCACCTTGCCATGAAGACCGGCGGTAACCGTGATGACGAATGCGTCAACGGCATAGAGGATACCGACGTCACCTGCGTTTCTCACTCGTACCCTGCGACCATACGCGTACTCGCCGGACAGGCCGATGCTCGACAGGTAATCTCCAACTCTCAAGTCCACGGGAAGCGTCCCGACGTACCCGTCGATGAACACGACGATGGGGCCTGAACCATCATCGGTCACGCAGGTGCCCGCGTCGATGATTTGTGTGACGAAGCCCTCTGCCTTCACAAGCCAGCCTTCGTTTTCATTGTGTCCCAGTGCGCCGGTCGTGAATGCTCTCGGTAGAGGTTCAGTCGTCCATCCAACCCAGATGAAATCGTCGGTAAAATCGCTGAACTGAAGTTCAATGTCGCCGTTGTACGCATCGACAACACCTTTCATCTGAAGGACCGCACCCAACGGGATTCTGACATCTGAGGGAATCGTACCGAATACCGTGATTCCGCCGGTTGCGTCCTGGAGGTAGATCACGTCGAAGAAAGTGCCAGAACCGGCAGTGACGACACCCTCGATGGTTACGGTCTCCCCGAGCCTGTCTGGAATGCCGTCGCTGTTCAGGTCTTCGCGGACTTCTGCGATGCTCAGTACCCTGGTGTAGTTGCACAGCCAGTCGACAAGGTTGAGTGAGAATGCCTCGTTGTTGCATGCCGCCTGTTCATCCACCCAGTTGCCCAGTTCGTAGTTCGAGAAGATCGACCTCCCAAGAACCGCGACTCTCGAACCGGTCGGGAGCGTCTGGACGGCCATGGTCGGCATCTGTGCGCCGCCCGGGTTTGAGTGGTAGCTGTACGTGTAGTACCCGACCCCAACGTGGGTCAGGTTTGTCGTGTCATCCTCATCCCAGCTTGTCTGGTTGGCATAGCCGAGCACTTCGATACTCTTCGCCGGGTCCGACACGAGAGGCGTCCTGGCCGGTGTTATGAGCGTTTCGCCACTGAAGAATCTGACATTGGAGATGTCATCTCCGATGCCGCTGGGGGTCTCGGGGAAGTTGAGGACGTTGAGGGACCACTGGTATCCGTAGTTGTTGACGTCATCGTACACGTTGTCGCTATTGAGGTTGATCCCGATGCCCATCGACGTGAGGAAATCGTTGTAGCGTGTGGGATCCTCACCATAGTTGGACTTGCCCGCAAAGAGCAACGCGCCGCCACCGCTGACGTACGCACTGATGGCTGCCTGCTCGTCGACGGAGATATCTCTTCGGCCAGTCCCACTCTGAGGATATGGGATGATCAGGAGGTCGACATCCTGAAGAGTGGCAGTGGTAAAGGGAGCGTTGTTCTCGAGGACCTTGTAGCCGTTGTTCTTGAGCAGATCGGCAAACTCCGTCAGGTTGTACAGTCCTGACGTCGACGTGTAGTCGTTCTTGTGGTACCTGTCGATCACGACAGTATGGTCGATCGTCTCGATGACCGTGATGCCGAGAGCCGCCGTATTGTCGACGACAGGGTCCTCGGGGGGGCCGGACAGCACGGCGTAGACCGTGACGACTCCACTTGCCGCAGGTGTCCAGGTGATGGACACGGTATCGCTTCCACCGACTGCCACATCGACCGTGCCTGTGCCAATCAGCGTCCCACCGTCCGCAGGATTGCCGAGATAGAAATGCGCGCTCAGCGAGCTGTATGCGAACAGGCCAAAGTTGTTGACCGTCGCGGTCAGCGTCAGCGGCTCATTGGGGAATGCGACCGAAGGCGAAGACGTGAGGTTGGTGACGCGCAGGTCGACGTCGCTTGGCGGAGTCCAGATCGGAGAGGAAATGGCAATGTCCCCGTCAGCTTCGACCACCTTGAGGTAGTACCAGTTACCGCCGCCCGGATTCGTATAGGCGTAGTCCCAGCTCATGCTGTTCGAACTGCCCGTCGTCGAGGCAAGGACCCGTCCTCCCGTCGTGATGATCTGTATTGAGGCGATCCTGTCGGCCGAATCGGGATCGACGAGCTCGACATGGAAGCTGATGGTCTCTCCCTCTGTACTTGGGATGGTTGAGCCCATCCAGTACCCGTTCGCAAGGAAGGAAAGCTGGAGGTTCCTGTCTTCCGTCCCGTAGGTCCTCATGGCCTTCATTGCAGCAAGAACCTCTGCTTTTGTGAGCGAACTGGCCACGATACCCGTGAGGTTGTTGGGGGGGAAGCCCCAGTTCGCAGCATGGTTGTCCTGGTTGTTGGTGGCACCCACGTGCCAGCCCTTGTCAAGAGCATAGATGTAGGACGCCTCGAGCCGCGCATAGGAATAAGGGGGGGAGCCGTTGCCGACTTCCTGGAGTGTCACTTTCTGGTCGACAGCGGCGTCATAGCCGAAGGAACCGAAGTCCTGAAGGGTGAACGGATGGTTGAATTCGGCGATGGCATCCGGCTGCGTCTTCAACCAGGCGTAGAATTCTGCCAGCGTGTCGTAGTTTGCATCATTCCTGCTGACATAGGTCGACGTGTTGTAGACATTCATGTGTCCTTCGGCGCTATTGGTGTATTCGAACCCTGCAAGCCCGACAAATGAATCATTCTGGGTGAAGCTGCCTGCCTGCGTCTGCGTGTCCGCCCATTCGGCTGAACTGACGCTGTTGGAGTGATCGGTGATGGCAAGGAAATCGACATTCGCCGTATCTCTGGCATAGGCGAAGGCGTCAGCAGGAGTCAATGCGCCATCGGAATACGACGTATGCGAGTGGATATCGCCCAGATAGTGGCCTGGCGTCGCCAAGGATTGGATCACGGTGAAATACCAGCTGATGTTCTTTGTGTTCCCGACATCGTCGCTTACGCTGACGGCAACGGTGTGCGTACCCAGCGCAAGGTCAGCTGCAGGAACGTACGTGACATCGGAAGAGGTCACTGTCGAGAGACTTGTGACATTGACGGCGTCGACCGAGATAGAGACAGAAGATGTGTCGATGGGGCTCTCGGCATCGCTGAACTCGGCCGAAATCGCAGGCCTCTTCTCATAGATTGTCGAGTAGCGGGGGGGAGTGAGACCGAAAATGTCAGGCGGTGTAGAATCACCTGAGACGGTGGGGCCTGCTGTTGTAACAGCGGGGGCTCCCGTGGCATTCGCACCGCCCAAGTCCTTCGCCTCGAAGGAATACGAGTAGTCCCCTGGCATCAACGTTGCTGAGTAGGTATAAAGCTTTCCGTCGGTATAGGTCGTGTCGCCAGCATCAGCTTCGTTCATGGCAAACGGACTGCCGACGGTCTCTACGCTGCTTTTCAGGATGTGAACAACGGGATAGCCAGCTTTCGGAGCGTCGTTGTCGGCATCCGCGTACTTGACGCGGTATATGAAGGTCGTCAGATTACTCCCCGTCTGTGGATCCAGACCGTCAGACACGTAGTTCGGTTCTCCCGTCCAGTCCAGCGTGGGAGCCACGCCTGCCGTCATCGTATGAGACCCGAGATGCGAGAAATCGTTGACTGCATAAGCATCCCACTGCAGGGAGGGGTCGAAGGCATCGGTGCCGTCGGGATCGCCCTTCATGACTGAGGGCTTGCGCACCAGCGTGTGATCCTGGGTCGTAATGGGGGAAGTTCCCCAATAGGTCCCGGGGTCAACGCCGATCTGACCAAACACGTCCACGTGAGAGCTATCCGAAACTCGATCAAGCGAAACGGCGTCGTCACCGTTGAAGTTGATGACCGTGGAGCTTATGACATCAGCTACGGCCAATATGGCTGCGTCGGCACTCCCGTGCGCGATGACATAGCAGTCACCTGCGGCAAGAGTACCCGTCAGCAAGAGTGTCTGGCTTGGACTTCCAGCGCCATTCGTGTACAGGCACAACTTGTACTTCGAAAGGTCTATCGCCAACCCTCTTCCGTTGTACACTTCTATCGCCTTGTTGTAGCTGGTGCCTTCGATGTACTCGGAGATAATGAAGCCATCGTCGGCCATCGTATGAGTTCCGAGATATGTGTACGTGTCCTGGGGATAGAAGTCCCATTCCAGCGATGGATCGAAGGCGTTGCTCCCGTCGGGATCACTCTTCATGACTGACGACTTGCGCACCAATGTGCGGTTGAGCGTATTGTTCGTTGCATCGCCCCAGTAGGTCCCGGGGTCGAAGCCGATCTGACCGAACACGTCGACGCGAGATCCGTCCGAAACACGCTCAAGCGAAACGGCGTCGTCGCCGTTGAAGTTGATGACCGAGGAACTCAGGACATCCGCCACGGAAGTGATCGCAGACACTGCACTTGCATTTGCGATAACGTAGGTGTCGCCCGCAACAAGAGTCCCCGAAAGCACGAGTGTTGCAGTCGCCGAAACCGAGCCGTTGGAGTACAGAACAAGCCTGTACGCCGAGAGGTCGATACTGCTCAGCGTGCCATTGTAGAGTTCTATTGCCTTGTTGTAGCTGCTGCCTTCCATGTACTCCGAGATGATGAAGCCGTCGTCTGCAAATGCTGCAGCCGTGGGCACGGGTCCAATGGCGCCGGAGAACAGTGAAACGATCAGACAGACCGCGATGAGAACCGACAGACACTTCCTCATGATCCCTCCCCCTTGGAGTCCAACAGATTATGGATTGTTGCTACTGGGTTCTAGTTTCCTGCGCTTGGAGCCGTCTTCAAAGCCTCATGAGTCTAGGTTACCTTTGCTCAAGATTCTGTCAAGGCGTCAGTCATTTCTAGTTAGAATTTGCAGAGCCCCGGCCCGTGGCACGGGCCGGGGGCTGCCTGTCACTCTATCCTACGGTGTAAACGTTATCGTTATCGCCTTGGTGGTTGGGTTCCATTCGACGTCCAGTGCGAGCCCTTGCGAGACAAAGCGGAGAGGAAGGAGCGTTCTTCCGTTCTTGATGAGGGGAACGACCCTGGGATCGCTGTCGATCTGGAGCAACTGACCATTCAGCAGTGCCACGTTCCTGCCGATCCACAGCTCCACTGTCATGGCTTTCCGCACGATGGTGACTCTCCGTTCCGACGCTTCCCAGGCGATAGTCCCTCCGACCGCTTCGACGACTGCGCGGATGGGGAGAAACGTACGTGAATTGAGGATGATGGGGGCTGCCTCCAGAACGACTGGGCTGCCATCCACAAGCATTGTGCTACTCCCGATCTTCAGCTCAATGACTCTCTTGACCTCTACAGCGAAGGAAGCCGTGACAGTCTTGTCTGCATCCATTGCGATGGTCGTGGGGTTCTTCGTACCCGTGAGAGCGCCGGACCACCCGGTGAATGTGTAACCGGCAGTTGGGGTAGCTGAGACCGTGACAATAGTGCCAGCGAGGTACGAAGTCTGATCAGGGGTCTTTGTGATCGTGCCGTTGACCGGAGACGTAACCGTAAGGGCATAGGCGTCGGGCGCGAAGGAGACGTGAATAGTGTGACTGGCTTGAACGTTCGTGAAACTGTAGCTGGTCACAACCCCAACGGAGACACCGTCCACCGTGACATCGAGGATGTGGTAGCCTGCGTCCGGAGCGATGGTGAACGTCTTGCTCCCACCCTCGGGGACGGTCTGCAGGGCGTCTGGGGTGATGGTGCCTCCCGTCCCCGCAGAGGGCGTCAGCGTGTCCGTGTGAACAGCAAACGTGGCGGTAACAGTACTATTCGCGTTCATAGTAGCGGTTGTTGGGTTTGTGCTGCCCGTGAGATCACCAGACCAGTTCACAAAGCGATACCCAGCAGCGGGGGTAGCAGTGAGGGTGACGGCAGTACCAGACGCATAGGATGGGGCATCGGGAGACCTGCCGATGGTACCACCGGTGGGAGGAGAAGAGGTGGTGGTCAGGGTGAAGGACTTCTCCTCCCACAGGCAACTGGAAAGAGGAGTAGTCCGCACGGGGGCGTTGGTCAGCTGGACCCATTCGCGAGGACTGGCTGAGATGAGTCGCTGGTCGGTCGTGTGAGGCTCGACGCAAGTGCCATTGTAATTGGCGTACCCTGCCACAGGGTGCCCTGGGGTTTGCAGCGCCCCACATGTGTAGACCGGGTTGCGCCATCGGACTTGGGCACGGGGCGTGGTAGCAACGACGCCGTAGCCGGTTTCCATCCAGACAACACAGCCATCAATAGAGCTTCCTTTGGAGTAGATCTCTCCCAGGTCGCGCTCTGTGTTTGTGCTCAGGTCCGTGATCCGGAATCCCCATGCCCAACTACCGTCGCGTTGCTGGGCCTCACGTTCAGCGTGGTAGTGATACCATCTTCCTATCACCCAAGGTTGATCAACCACGATGCTCTGGGTGTCGCCCATTCGCCTCAGGCTGTAACCACCCCAATTCGCCTTCTGGCCACCGGCTGCCCATTGCAGACCACCATGGGCAGCGCCTCCCCCATCTGAGAAATTCGTCTGGATGGCGAAATAGTACAACCATTCTGGGTCAGGATCAGAAGGAAAGGCATCGATGCAGACATCGATGCCATAGGAGCGCACGTCGCCGGTGCCTGCAGGATACGCCAGCGACGTATGAGTACTGCGAGGCTCACCGTAATCAATTGGAATGGAGGCGGCAAGGGTGATCAGGTCGATGGCAGGAGACGGGATATTGCCTGATTGCGGAAGCTGTGTCCAGGTCCCCGTGTCTGCTGCCCGTGCGGTGGGGGCACCCATCGCCACACCTGAAAGGATCAAGACAAGACACAGAACCAGTGTCAAGACAAATCGGACCGATTGTTTCATAGTCAAGTCCTCCTTTGAACTCCTGTGGTTCTCGTACCACTATCATTACCGTAACTGCGCGTGCGGAGAATGTCAAGCGTTCTGTTCACCTGGCGAGTGACCTTGCCAGCCTGCGCGGTGACGTGGTGCACGCCGCCTGCGTCCGGGCAGTGTGTGCCTGTTGCCATTGGGACCCTCTTTTCGTTTGACACCTCTGCGCCCTCGACTATCATGGATAGAAGAATCCAGACATGGCGGGAACGTATGGCGGCCGATGAACCGTTGCTTGGACAGGCAGTTACTGGCCATGGCAGTTGAGAGTGTACGGGAGGTGGCTCATGGCGTTCGACAGGTCGATGTTTCGCATGTACGATATCAGGGGTGAGGTCGGCAAGGAACTGACGCCCGAAGTAGCCCGGCGTATCGGTCAGGCGTACGTTCACCTTGTGCGACAGCGGACGGGCGCGGGCTTGCCGACCTTCGCGGTCGGCCGTGACGTGCGGCCTAGCAGCGAGGACCTTGCTGATGCGCTCATCGACGGGATGACGAGCCAAGGCGGCAACGTCGTCGACATCGGTGTCGTGCCCACGCCTACCCTCTACTATGCCCTGTTCTCTCTGCACGTGGACGGCGGGATCATGATCACCGGCAGCCACAACCCTCCGCAGTACAACGGGTTCAAGGTCGCCATCGGCCGGGAGACGCTGTATGGCGACGACATCCAGCGCATCGCGGACCTGGCGGAGATCTGCCGCCCCATCGTGTCACAGAGTGGGACCGTGTCGCGGCTCGACCTGCTGTCGACCTACCGTGACGAATTGGCAGGCCAGTTTGGGCATGGACCTCTGGGCGGAGCGGGCAAGCCAAGACTCAGGGTCGTCATCGACTGCGCCAACGGCTGTGCAGGACTGGTCGTTCCGGCCCTGTTGAAGAAGCTGGGCGTTGACGTGGTGTTCATGTATGTTGAACCGGATGGCACCTTTCCCAACCACCACCCCGACCCGGCCCGCCTGGATACGCTGGAGGGATTGCGCCGGCGCGTGCTCGCCGAACATGCGGACTTTGGCATCGCCTATGATGGCGACGTCGATCGCATCGGCGCCGTCGACGAGAAGGGCGACATCGTCTGGGGCGACAAGCTGACCTACATCTATGCCGCCGACATCATCGCGCACTGGAAGGGTCCGGGCAAGGCCAAGGTCATCGGGGAGGTCAAGTGCTCCAAGACCCTCTTCGACGGTGTGGAGAAGCTGGGTGGCACTGCCATCATGTCGCCGACGGGGCACTCGCTCATCAAGAAGAAGATGCGCGAGGAGAAGGCCCAGCTGGCGGGCGAGATGAGCGGCCACATGTTCTTCGCAGACCGCTACTATGGGTACGACGACGCCATCTACGCTACCCTGCGCCTGCTGGAGATCGTAGCGAACGGCCTCAGGGCCGACCCGAGGTTCGTGTTCTCCGACCTGCTCAGGACACTGCCGTTCATGGTGGCTTCCCCTGAGATCCGCAGACCCTGTCGCGAGGAGGAGAAGGACCACCTCGTGCGTGGGTTCGTCGACGCGTTCCGTCGGAAGTTCCCCAAGATGGCGCACACCATCGTCAAGGTCGTCACCATCGACGGCGCCCGTATCGAATGGGCGGACGGCTGGGGACTGGTTCGCTCCAGCAACACCGAACCCCTGCTTGTCCTGCGGTTCGAGGCGACGACGCAGGAGCGGATCGACCAGTTGAAGAAGGCGTTCGACGAAACGCTGGCATCGCTGGGTACGCCATGAGCGAGCGCAGAGAGGGTGCGATGGGACATACGGGAGTCCGTAAGGCGGTCATCCCGGTCGCCGGCATGGGGACGCGCCTCCTGCCGCTCACCAAGTCGCAGCCCAAGGAGATGCTGCCGGTCGTCGACAAGCCGGCCATCCAGTATGTCGTGGAGGAGGCCATCGATGCCGGCATTCAGAGCATCCTGATGGTGACGGGGCGCGGCAAGCGTGCCATCGAGGACTACTTCGACCACTCCGTCGAGCTGGAACACGAGCTGGAGGCCCATGGCAAGCTCGACGACCTGCGCGCAATCCAGCGCATTTCGAACCTGGTCCAGGTCTACTACGTCCGCCAGAAGCTGCCGCGTGGTCTGGGAGACGCGATCCTGCAGGCGCGCGCCTTCATCGATGGCGACCCGTTTGCCGTTCTCCTCGCGGACGACATCATCGACGGTCCGACACCCTGCCTCGTGCAGATGCAGCAGGTCGCGCGCCGGTACCCGGGCATGGTCGTCGCGGTCATGGAGGTCCCGCGGGAGGAGACGTCCAGCTACGGCATCATCGAGGGGACCCAGGTTGCGCCTGGCGTCTGGGACGTGAGCCGCCTGGTGGAGAAGCCCGAGCCCGCCGATGCACCCAGCAACCTCGCCATCGTGGGCCGCTACATCCTGACGCCAGGCATCTTTGACGCCATCGAGCACACCGAGCCGGGCAGGAATGGCGAAGTCCAGCTGACCGACGCCATCGAGGCCATGCTCCCGTTCAAGAAGGTCTACGCCTGCGAGTTCAAGGGGACCCGGTACGACATCGGGGACCGGATGGGCCTGCTCAAGGCTAACATCGCCCTTGCGCTCCAGCGTCCGGAGATGGTAAACGACCTGCGGGAATTTCTGAGTGAGACCCTTGAGACCCTCTTCGACTAATCTTGGTACACTGTTCATTACCCCCGTGAGTGGTAAGTTCAGAGCATGACCGTCGTCGTGATGGGGGCCGGAGGGCGCCTGGGCAGGGAGTTCAGGGACCGGCTGTCGTCGCTGGGCGACCTGACCGGCCTGACGCATGTGCAGTGTGATGTCGCCGACAGCCTGGCGGTCGAGCGTGCGGTGCTGGAGCTCCAGCCGACCGTGGTCATCAACTGTGCTGCCCAACCCAGCGTCGACGCGTGCGAGAAGGAGCGTGACCAGGCGTACCGCATCAACGTCCTGGGCGCGCGCAACGTGGCGCACGCCGCCTACAAGGTGGCGGCCAAGGTCGTGCACTTTAGCACGGACTACGTCTTCGACGGCACCGCGGATAGGCCATACGTCGAGTGGGACACGCCCAACCCAATCAACTGGTACGGGCGCACCAAGCTCATGAGCGAGGAGGCTGTCCAGCGCGCAAATCCCGACAGCCTGATCCTGCGCATCGCCAATGTCTACGGCGCGCACGGCGACAACACCGTGACAGCAGTCGTGCGGTCCGCGCAATCGGGCACGGCGCTCACCCTCCCCGACGACCAGATCATGAGTCCCACGAGTGCGTCCGAGGTCGTCCAGCAGACCATGTTGCTCATCCAGCGCGGCGCCACCGGCCTCTATCACGTCACTGGGAAGGGCCAGACCTCGAGGTATGAGTTCGCCCGCGCCGTTGCGACGATCCTCGGGCTGGACGTTCAGCTTGTCGCCGTGCATGCCGCCGACATCCCCGGCCGTGTGCCGCGCCCCCTGCGGACGCCCCTCGCGCACGAGCACCTTCGCCTCGAGGGTCAGGACATGATGAGCGAGTGGAACCAGGCTCTATACGAGTTCCTCGTCGATCACAAGTGTGTGCTGTTGCATGGAGGAGAGGATACATGAAGGGCATCGTCCTTGCAGGAGGCACCGGATCGCGTCTCTATCCCCTGACCACCGTCACCAACAAGCACCTGCTCCCCGTGGGCAACTACCCCATGATCTACCATCCCGTCGCGCGTCTCAAGCAGGCGGGCATCACCGACATCCTCATCGTGACCGGTCGTGATCACATGGGGGACGTCATGGAACTCCTGGGCAGCGGGCACGACTTCGGCCTCGACTTCACTTACAAGGTGCAGGACCAGGCAGGCGGCATCGCCCAGGCACTGGGCCTTGCCCGCGGCTTCTGCTGTGGCGATTCCTGCTGTGTCATCCTGGGCGACAACGTCTTTGAGGACGACCTGACGCCCGCGGTCACAGCATTCATGGCACAGGGGTCCGGCGCGCGCCTGCTCCTCAAGCAGGTCGACGACCCGGAGCGCTTCGGCGTGGCCGAACTCTCTCCTGACGGTCATATCCTGGGCATCGAGGAGAAGCCGCACCAGCCGAAGTCCAGGTACGCCGTGACCGGCATCTACCTGTACGACAGCGCCGTCTTCGACATCATCGACACGCTCAGTCCGTCCCACCGGGGCGAGCTGGAGATCACCGACGTCAACAACGCCTACATCCGTGCGGGGACCTGCACGTACGCCGTGCTCGACGGATGGTGGACGGATGCCGGCACGTTCCCGTCACTGCGCCGGGCCAGTGAGCTCGCCGCCGACCTCCACCTCGGCTTGGAGGAGGTGCCACGCTGATGGGAGAGCAGTTCACCTTCCACACGACCGACCTACCCGGTGTGCAGTGGATCGAACCTGTCGTGCACGGGGACGACCGTGGCTTCTTCATGGAGACCTACCGCGCCCGTGACTTTGCCACCGCCGGCATCTGGGACGTCTTCGTGCAGGACAACCACTCCCGGTCAGCGCGGGGTGTCCTCCGCGGCCTGCACCTGCAGAAGACGCATCCCCAGGCCAAGCTGGTCCGCTGTACCTCCGGCGCGGTGTGGGACGTCGCAGTGAACGTCGACCCCGCATCCCCCACGTTCGGCCGCTGGTTTGGCATCGAACTCTCGGGCGCCAACAGGCGCCAGCTCTACATCCCTGCAGGCATGGCGCACGGGTTCCTGTCGCTTGCAGTCGGTACCGAGGTCGTGTACAAGTGCTCCACCGAGTACGACCCGGGAGACGAGGCGGGGATCGTGTGGTCCGACCAGCAACTCCGCGTGGGCTGGCCGCTCCAGGACGTCGGCACCCCCGTCGTCTCGCTCAAGGACGCCGGCCTTCCAACCTTGGCGCAATACCTGAAGGAGCGTGCAGGGTGAGGCTCCTCGTCGTGGGCGCCGACGGCCAACTGGGCAGTGATGTCGTCCGCCTTCTGTCCCCCACGGTCGAGGTGACCGCCCGCGTCATGGATGAGCTGGACGTCACCGACCGCGGTGCTCTGCGGCAGGCCATGGAAGCGTCGCATCCCGACGTCGTGGTCAACTGTGCAGCGTACACTGCGGTGGACCGTGCCGAAACGGAACCGGACGCCGCGTACCGCGTCAACGTCCTGGGCGCACGCAATGTAGCCCAGGCCGCACGGCGCGTCGGCGCCCGCGTCGTGTACTTCTCCACCGACTACGTCTTCGACGGCACGGCGACGCAGCCGTACGACGAGGACGCCCCCACGGGTCCCCTCTCCGTCTACGGCAGGACAAAACTACTGGGCGAGCAGGCGACCCGGGAGGCCAACCCCGACCACCTCATCCTGCGCCTCGCCTGGCTGTACGGCAGCACAGGGCACAACTTCGTTCGCACGATCCTGCGCCTTGCCCGTGAGAAGGACGAACTGCGCATCGTGGACGACCAGGTCGGCTCTCCCACCTTCACCGAGGACGTCGTGCACCAGCTCTGGACAGCCATCGAGGACGGCTGCTCCGGGACCTATCACTGCGTGAACGCCGGGCAGGCCAGCTGGTATGCCTTTGCGAGTCGCGTCGTGCACCGCCTGGGCCTGAATGTCCCCGTCGTCCCCATCCACACCGCAGACTACCCGACACCTGCCCGCCGTCCCGCCTACTCCGTCCTGGCCGACCGCAAGTTCGAGCTCGAACAGCTGAACAGCATGCGCCCCTGGGAGGACGCCCTCGACGACTGCCTCCTGCGGTACCACGAGGTGCTGTCCCATGGCTGAGACCATGCTCGTCACCGGGGGCTGCGGCTTCATCGGCTCCTGCTTCGTCCTCCAGCAGATGCAGCGGTATCCTGATATCCATCTCATCAACCTCGATGCGCTGACGTATGCCGGCAACCCGGACAACTTGCGAGAGGTTGCGGATGATCCTCGATACACCTTCGTGCAAGCCGACGTCGCCGACCGTCCCGCCGTGGAGGCCGTCTTCGCGCAGTATCATCCCACGCTGGTCGTCCACTTCGCCGCCGAGTCCCACGTGGACCGCAGTATCGATGGCCCCGACGTTTTCGTACGCACCAACGTCCTGGGTACCCAGGTCATGCTGGACGTGGCCCGCAGGCAGTGGCAGGAGGACACGTGTATGGACACGGCCCGCTTCCTCTACATCAGCACGGACGAGGTGTACGGCGACCTACCCATCGAGAGCACTGCAAAGTTCACCGAGGACTCTCCCCTGCACCCCAGCAGTCCCTACAGCGTCTCCAAGGCAGCGGGCGACATGTTGGCCCAGGCTTATCACCGCACGTACGGCCTGCCCACGCTCATCACCCGCAGCTCCAACAACTACGGTCCCCGCCAGTACCCCGAGAAGCTCATCCCCCTGACCATCAAGAAGGCGCTGGCCGGTGAGCCCATCCCCGTCTACGGCGACGGCCGCAACGTCCGCGACTGGCTGTACGTCGAGGACAACTGCCGTGCCATCGACACTGTCCTGCGCAAGGGAACCCCCGGAGACATCTACAACGTGGGCGGGGACAACGAGCTGAGCAACATCGACCTCGTTCACCTGCTCCTCCACGCCCTCGCCGCACAAACCAGCAGACCCGAAGGCGACTACACCAGGCTCATCACGTTCGTCCCCGATCGTCCTGGACACGACAGGAGATATGCGGTTGATTGTGGCCGCGTGGCGCGATTGTGGGAGCAGAGTATTGCACCGGGAGGGCACAAGGAATTCGCCTGTCGCCTGTCAGCGCTTATACACGGATTCTGATGAGAGCAGCCGGCTGCTAATTGGCCCGTTGCCAGAGTGTCTATTTAGGGGTTCATACAGAGAGGAGATGTGAAATGACGAAGAGCGAGCGTATTGGGGAAGTGGTTCGGAGTTCGCTGGAACAGCTCAATTCGGAACGGTTGCCCAATCAACGGATCTCCTTTGATCCGTCAACGTTGCTGGCAAAGCCCAGAGGGACTCTGGATTCGCTATCCCTGGTGGGGTTGATGGTCGACTTGGAAGTGGGTCTCGAGAACGAGTTTGGCATTACCATCTCACTGGCGGAGGTGGCAGGGACACCCGATGGAGCCGGCATGTTCGTCACCGTCGGAACGCTCACTGCGGCACTGCTGCAGCAAGTAGAGGGATTGGCGGATGTCTGAGCAGTCGACCGCTCTTGTGAACGTCAGCACGGCATGCATCGGCATGGCATTGGATATGTACAGCCTTGGAATGGACGGGCGGCTCCGGAATGTGGAAGCATGACGTCTCAAGTGCTTCGGTTGGGAGGAGTGTGAGATGGGAATTGGGATAATGGGCATCTCATATGCGCTACCGAGCTCTACAGTCTCAAACCAAGACCTTGTGGCGTTGCACCCGTCATGGAACGTGGGCGAACTTGCCGTTCGTACGGGTGTTGAGTTGCGGCACGTGGCGCGCACCGGCGAAACCGCGCTCGACCTGGGTCTTCGGGCTTGCGAAGCACTGTTTGCGGATTGTCCACAGTTGCGCGGGGCTGTCAGAGGGATTCTGTTCTGCACGGAGAGCCCTGACTACATTCTTCCACCAAATGCTTGTGTCCTCCATGGGAAGCTTGGACTCGACAACAGCGTTCTGGCGTTCGATTTCAACTTGGCGTGTTCCGGCTTCGTCTACGGCCTCGCGATTGTCAAGGGGCTCGTCCAGACAGGCATGGGAAGCGACATGATCCTTGTTTGTGGCGACACCTACTCCAAGTTCATGCATCCCGACGACAGGGCGGTCGTGTCTCTTTTCGGCGACGGTGTCGCTGCCTCTTGGATAGGGCAGACGACAGGCAAAGGTATTGTTGACGTAGTCTGTTCGACCGCAGGCAGTGAGTATGAGCGCTTCATTGTCCCTGCGGGAGGATGTCGAATGCCGCGGGATGCACAGACGGCAGTGCCTGCCCTTGACGAGAGTGGCAATGCTCGGAGCGCGGAGAATATCTATATGGATGGTATGGGGATTCTGACGTTCGTGACTTCGAAGGTCCCCCGACAGGTCCGGATGCTGCTTGATCGAAACGGTCTGAAGGTTACTGACATCGATCTCTTCGTGTTTCACCAAGCGAGTGCCCTCGTCCTCGACTCGTTGACGCGCCTGCTCCACCTGAGCACGGAGCAGGTCTACAGGAACCTGTCTCAGGTCGGCAACACGGTATCTGCCTCCATCCCCATCGCACTCAAGGATGCCAGTGACCAAGGCCTCATCCATACCAGGTCAAGAGTTCTGGTGTCTGGCTTCGGCGTCGGCCTCTCCTGGGCCACAGCCATCCTGGAGTATTGACGCTACCATGACGCGGCCGGAGCCAAAGCCTCTGCAGATAGTGCTCCACGGTCATTCCGTGCGACTTCGGGAGGCGAAGGTGGCAGATGCCTCTTTCATCGTAGCACTGAGACGCGACCCCCTGCTCTCAGATTTCATCCATCCCACGTCATCCTCGGTGGCAGCCCAGGAAAGTTGGCTGTTGACCTATGCGTCGAGGCCGGACGATTACTACTTCATCTGTGAGGATAGCGATGGAAAATCATGGGGCACCGTTCGCATCCCAAGTGTCCACGCAAGCGAATTTGAGATCGGGAGTTGGGTGTTCCTCCCCGATGCTCCAGTGGGCGCTTCGATACAGGCGATTCTGCTCGCGTATCGGTTCGGTTTTGAACGCCTGGGGTATGACGTTGCAGTGTTCGACGTCCGGCGAGGCAATGAACGTGTATGGAGATTTCATGAGGCTTGTGGGGCAAGAAGGAATCGCCAGGATGCAGAGAACTTCTACTACAGTCTCGACAGAGCGGCGTTCTCGCGTGCGTGGGTGCGCTACAGTAGCATCGTTGCCTGCCCTGACCCCGTAGACTGGCTACAGGAGGTACATCGTGCTGAGCGAGTGCAGACTCATCGAACTTCCCAAGATCACTGACCCGCGGGGAAATCTCACGGCTGTCGAGGGGGGTATCCAGATTCCTTTCGAGATACGCCGCGTGTACTACTTGTACGACGTTCCGGGCGGGGCGACGAGAGGAGGGCACGCGCACAAAGCGCTGGAGCAGCTCATCATTGCTATGTCTGGGAGCTTTGACGTGGTTCTGGACGATGGGAAGGAGCAGCGCCGATTTCACATGAACCGATCCTACTATGGGCTCTATGTGTGTCCAATGACCTGGCGCGAACTGGACAACTTCTCGTCAGGCTCGGTGTGTCTGGTGCTGGCATCACAGAGGTACAGTGAAGATGACTACTACAGGGATCACACTGCATTCCTGCACGCCGCTGGAGTTCCGAACCCGTGAGGATACCCTTCCTTGACCTGACCGCGGAAAATGCGGAGCGTCGGGCCGATCTCGACGCCTCCTATGCTCGTGTCATGGACGCAGGGCAGTTTATTCTTGGGCGCGAGTGTGAGACCTTTGAGGCCGAGTTTGCAGGGTACTGTGGAGTCCGTCACTGTGTTGGCGTCGCAAACGGTCTGGAGGCGCTCGAACTCATACTCCTGGGAATGGGCATCGGTATCGGGGATGAGGTGATCGTTCCCGGCAACACATTCATCGCGACATGGCTTGCCGTGACGCGAACTGGTGCCAAGCCCGTGCCTGTTGAACCAGACGCCCACACCTACAACATCGACGCCGACCGCATTGAAGCAGCCATAACGTCTCGCACAAAGGCTATCGTTCCCGTGCACTTGTATGGTCAGCCCGCCGACATGGACGCAGTGAACACCATCGCACACCTCCATGGCCTCAAGGTCATCGAAGATGCGGCACAGGCACATGGAGCGCGCTACAGGGGAGAGCGAACGGGTGGATTGGGGGACGCTGCGGGGTTCAGCTTCTACCCCACAAAGAACCTGGGTGCATTGGGTGACGGAGGGGCCATTCTCACAGATGATATGGGACTTGCAGAACGTGTGAGAATCCTTCGCAACTACGGATCCAGGATCAAATACGTCCATGAGCTGGCCGGGTACAACAGTCGACTCGACGAACTTCAGGCAGCTTTCCTGAGAGTGGGGATCCCGGGGCTGGACCGGCGCAACGCAAGACGAAGGGAGATCGCCGCACTGTACGGCCGAGAGTTGGCTGGAGACTCCCGCATCGTGGTTCCGGTCGTTCCAGAGTGGGCCGAGCCAGTGTGGTACGCCTACGTCGTACAGGTGAACAACAGGAGCAGGGTTCAGGAGATGCTGAGAGCTCGTGGCGTTGGCACTCTGGTACACTACCCGGTACCGCCCCACCTGTCAGGTGCGTACGCATCGCAGGGCTTTGATGTGGGTCAGCTGCCGATCAGTGAAGCACTGGCAGACCGCGTCCTGAGTCTCCCGATGGGTTCTGCAATGATTGACGAAACCGTGGTTGTCGTGGCGGACGAGTTGAAGAACGCTGTCTCTCAGGCTGGCGCGGAAGCAGAATGAGCGATCCTCGATTCGGCGGCGTCGCGACCACGACCAAACCAGGTGCAGATGGCGTGGCAGCCAACTCGTTTCCTCTTGTGTCCATCAGTATCATCACGTACAACCAGGCCCAGTGGATACGCGCGTGCATCGAGAGTGCGCTGGTCCAGGACTATCCCAACCTGGAAATCGTCGTGGCTGACGACAGAAGCACCGATGGAACAAACGAAATCGTACAGTCTCTGGCGCTGGAGTATCCAGGTATCGTCAAGCCCGTTTTTTCGCAGGTGAACGAGGGCATCACTCGCAACAGCAACAAGGCCCTGAGGCACTGTAAAGGCAAGTATGTGGCACTGTGCGCTGGTGACGACGTCCTCTTGCCGGACAAGGTTCGTAAGCAGGTCGCGTGGCTTGAGGAGGACGACCGCAGAGTGCTAGTTGGCCACTACGTGGATGTCAAGAACGTGACCCTCGAAACATCGGAGGGGATCTACAGGACGGGCCCGGCAGGCGAGCAAGGCGTGGGGTGCCGGGAAGTCGTTCGCCACGGAGCAGGGTCGACCTTCCTGGGCAGCTCAGTCATGGTCAAGCGGGTAGCTCTTCCACGATGCGGCTTTGACGACCGTATCGACGTAGCGTCAGACTGGAAACTCATCATCGATGTCATCGGAGAGTCGGGCGCGTGGGGAACTGTCCCCGAGGTGTTGTCAGTCTACCGGAGGCATGGTGGCAACACGACGCTGCTGAGACGGCGACAGATCATGGACGATACCATCAGGACGCTCGGTCTTGTGGAATCGGAACGGCCTTGGCTGAGGGCAGAGGTCACGCCGATACGGCGGCTCTACGAATACGCATGGAACAAGGAGCTCTTTCTGGAGGCTGACCCCGGTGCCGACAGGCGCACCATCGCCAAGGCAATACTTCGACCGCCTCCTGGCGTGCCGAGGTGGAAAGCACTGGCGCTCCTGGTTGCGATGTGTATTGGCGGCAGGCGATTGCGCGATGTCCTGAATGCCAGAGAGGCACGCAAGCGTGTTGGGTCACCGTCTCACCCGCTTGGAGCCGACACATGAGTTCCACATCCTCGCAGCCTCTCATCAGCATATGCGTTGGCTCGTACAACCATGGCAAGTTCATCTCAGCAGCACTCGACAGTGTGCTGGCCGACACCTACGGCAACAAGGAGGTCGTCGTAGCCGATGATGGTTCGACGGATGGGACGGCGGACCTAGTCGAAGCCTACGCGCTCCGTCAAGGAGCGTCCAGCGTACCGATCCGGTTGATCCGGAGGTCACACAGTGGCGCCGCGCAGACGTTCAATGCTGCCATCTCCGCGGCAGGAGGGGCGTATCTGGCGCTTCTGGCGAGCGATGACCAGCTGGTGTCTGGCGGGTTGGAGGCGAGGCAGTCCTATCTGGCGTCACACGAAAGGAAGTCGGTCGTGTTCGGCGATGCCCGCGTGATCGATGCTGAAGGATCTCTCACATATGGCAGTGCTCTCCGTGACATGTGGCATACCGATCCGCGACGGTACACCGATGACGCAACCCTCAGGCATGAGTTCATTTGCCACTGGGCTATGCCCGGCAGCGTGATCATGCTCGCGAGGAGTGCAATCGACACGGTCGGCCTGTTCGACCCCACACTGTCGGTCGAGGACTGGGATTTCTGCCTGCGAGCTGCTGCCCGAGGGGCAATAGGCTACGTCGACACCCCCGTTGCCTGCTATCGTCTTCATGGTGACAACAGCAATCTGTCGTCGACAGCGCGTCTGGGCCACTTGGTGGACCTCAGGAGTACGTCATTGCGGCGCATGGGTGACTTTCGATTTCATGACCGCCTTGCGCTTCTCGGCTACGCCGCTAAGTGCACAGGGAGCATCACGCTCGAAGCCGTGCGTCGGGTGTTCCGATGAGTGGACAAGTCACCATACTCCTAGCTACCCACAACGGTCACAGATGGCTGGCACCGCTGGTTCATAGCATACAGGAACAGACGTATCCCGACTGGCGACTCATGGTGCTGGATGACGGTTCAACTGACGACACGCCCGAATTGACGAGAGATCTCCTCGAACGGGAGAAGCGTGCGGTTCTCCAGGTGAGCACGCTTCACAGGGGGGCAGTCGGCACATTCGAGGAGCTGCTCTCTACGGTGTCGACCCCATACTTCGCCCTCTGTGACCAGGATGACGTCTGGCAGCCGCGTAAGCTCGAGGAGTCTGTTGAGCTTCTCGAGAGGACGGGTACAGAGCTGGTCTACACAGACCTCGTGGTCGTCGATGAAGATCTGTGCCAGGTCGCGGCTTCCATGTGGAAGTACTCTCAGATTGTGCCGGTGCGCGGCAAGGCACTGATCCCATTGCTTCTGAGGAATGCTGTGACCGGCTGTACGATTGTCGGACGCACCGCTCTCCTCACGAGAGCACTTCCCTTTCCTCCGGGGATTCCGATGCATGACTGGTGGCTGGCCGTCGTCGCGGCCAGCGGGAGAGGCGTTGAACCCTTGACCCATCCTAGTGTGCTCTATCGTCAGCACGGACAGAATGAGCTCGGTGCATCCGCCCTGTCGTTGAGCTCCCTCAGGCGGCGCCAGTCCCGTCAGGGTGGATCGCTCTCGCAGTATCTGGACGGACGCATCCAGTCGAGGCTGGCAATGGTCATGGCACTTCGGGCCATGGGAATCGACAGAGAGCCGCGGTTCTTGTCCTGGTTCTATCGGAGGACCGGCGCAGTGCGTTTCGTGGTGGCTCCCGTGTACTTTATCTATGCGTTGACCCATGCAGGGATTCTTGGCGTCCGTGCGTTGGGGGTTGACCTGATGCTGAGTTGCTGGCCGGTAGGCGTTACCAGGACCCGGCTGGTCACGGGGGGGAACAATGTCGAGTAGCCGGCGCATTCGCGCAGTGCAGTTCAGGGACCTGGTGCGTGAACTGACGCGCAAGGAGTTGAAGGTCCGCTACCGCAACAGTTTCCTGGGCTACATCTGGTCGGTTGCATCGCCGGCTGCTCAGGCTCTCGTGTACTTCTTCGCATTCAAGGTCGTGGTCCGCATAGCGGTCGACGACTACGGGCTCTTCCTGATTGCCGGCTTGTTCGTCTGGCAGTGGTTCATCAACTCGCTGACTGTCTGTACCGGCGTTTTTCTCACCAACGTGTCGCTCATCAAGAAGGTTGCTTTTCCTAGACAAGCGTTGCCCCTGGCGAGCGTGCTCAATGATTGCCTCCATTTCCTGCTGTCGCTTCCGGTCATTGCCGTCGTGGCTGCGGTCTATGGGGTGTTCCCTCGGCTGTCATGGCTCTATGGACTGCCGATCCTGGTGTTCCTGCAATTCCTGCTTGTCCTAGGATGCGGATTGCTCGTGTCGTCGATAAACTTGTTCTTCCGGGATCTTGAGCGCCTGGTGACAATCCTGCTGAGTATTGTTTTCTACGCCACGCCGATCATCTACCCGCTGGACATGCTGCCTTCGCGATTCCGGCCTCTCGTCTTCCTGAACCCGATGACTCCGCTCGTGGTAAACTACCGCAGTGTCTTGCTCGATGGCGTACTCCAGTGGCAGTACGTGGGGTTGTCGCTTGCGTACGGATTGGTCTGGTTGGGCATTGGCTGGTGCGTGTTTGCTCGCCTGCGCTGGCGGTTTGCGGAGGCGCTATGAACTTGGGGGAGATTCGTGTCGAGCATGCCAGCAAGAGCTACCCTCTCTACTACAGGCTGACCGCGGGGTTCAAGAGTTTCCTGTTTCACCTCCCGTCTGCCCTGAACAGCATGCGGAATGCTCGTTTTGAAGCACTGCACGATGTGACATTCAGTCTTGCACCAGGGGAGTCGCTGGGCATCATTGGGCGCAACGGGGCCGGGAAGAGCACCATGCTGTCTCTGCTGGCAGGGGTCATGCTGCCGTCAGAAGGGATCGTGCAGACGTCTGGCCGCATAGCCCCGATTCTGGAGCTGGGCGCCGGGTTTCATCCGGACCTGTCCGGAGCAGAGAACATCATCCTGAACTCGGTGATTCTTGGGTCGACGCTTCGTGAGGCGCAGGATCACTTCAATGACATTGTTGCGTTCAGCGAACTCGCGGAGTTCATCGAACAGCCGATACGAACTTACTCGAGCGGGATGCTGGTGCGGCTTGGGTTCTCAGTGGCCGTGCACATCCGACCCAAGATCCTCCTGATCGACGAAGTCCTAGCGGTTGGCGATGCCCCCTTTCAGGCCAAATCCCGGAAACGTTTGCTTGAGCTGCGAGAAGGAGGCTCGACCCTGGTCCTGGTCTCGCACTCGATGGAGGCCGTACGCGGCGTCTGCGACCGTGCCATCTGGCTCGAGCATGGCAGGGTGCGGGGCGAAGGCTCGGCGACCGGCGTGACTCAGGCGTATGAGTCTTCCTGACACCGCTGTCACAGCTTTGGTCACCCTCACTCTGAACGCCGGCACGACTGCAGTTGCTGTGATCGCAGGCGTACAGTCGCAGCGCCTGCAGCCGCAAGTATGGCTGGTGCTGGATTCGGGCTCCTCCGACGGTACAGTGCAAGCCTTCACACAAGCCGGTGCCGACGTGGTGCCAGTGGACAGAGCACTGTTCGACCATGCCGCAACACGGCAGATGGCGGTCGACCGGCTGGATGGGGCAGACGCCGTCGTGTTCATGACGCAGGATGCCGCGCTTGCGGACGCCGACGCGCTGGGCACGCTGGTTGCGTGCCTGGAGGACCCGCGGATCGGCGTGGCATATGGCCGGCAGGTCCCACGGCCGGGTGCAGGCGCCATCGAGCGCCATGCCCGGCTGTTCAACTACCCGGATGCCGGAGCCGTGCACATGATGGACGATGCGGCGAGGCTCGGCATCAAGGCGGCCTTCTGCTCCAACTCCTTCGCCGCTTGGCGGCGCTCAGCACTGCTTTCGGTGGGGGGCTTCCCGTCCCCGTGCATCCTGGGCGAGGACATGCTGACTGCCGCACGGCTGCTTCAAGCCGGGTACGGCGTCGTGTACTGTGCCGACGCTCACGTGGTCCATTCGCATGCCCTGACGGCAGGTGGGGAGGCCCGGCGCTATTTCGACACCGGCGTCATGCATGTGGACAACGCGTGGCTCCTTGAGGCATTCGGGTCCGCCGGGGGCGAGGGGATACGCTTCGTCTGGTCCGAGGTGCGTTACCTGGCGACGCGCGGCGCAGTCCTGCGTATTCCCGAAGCCCTCGTGCGCGACGTTGTCAAGCTGGCCGCGTACCATCTGGGACGCGCGTATCGGCTCCTGCCCAGGGACTGGTGCCGCAGGATGAGCATGAACCCAGGGTACTGGGACCACGGGAGGGGAGACCATGCGACGACGTAGCCTGCGTCCTCTCCTTGATGCCCTCTGCCTGCTGGCGGCGTTCCTGCTGGCCCTGCTGGTGCGCTTCCGCTTCGAGACGTCGACCATCGACGTGCAATGGTATTGGGTATCGCTGGGACTGTTCGCCGGTGTGGACATCGGCTACCTGTACCTGCGGGGGATGTATGACAACGGGCACGTCACCGCGGACCGGACCGCCGTCGTGGTCGACGGACTCGTCTACGCGACGTTCCTGTACCTGCTGGTGGCCTACCTGGTCAAGAACACGCTGTTCTCCCGCCTGACGCTTGTGTACTTCCTTGTCCTGTCCTTTGTCCTGCAAGTAGCACTGGAGAGGGTCATGGTCGCCGTCCGGCGACGCAGGTATGCGCGCGGCATAGACCTTGTGCCTGCCGCCCTTGCCGGCAGTGTGGACGACTTGGCAGCAGCCGGCCTGGACGCGCTCAGCCTTCAGCGAGGGCTGGGGATGCGGCTGCTGCAGACTGAGGGTAGGGTGGTCACGGCGGGTTCCTCTTCCGAACTTGAGGTACTGCTGGACGTCGGCACGGCACGCGCCGTCTTGCTGGCGTCGCCCCTGCCCGACACGTCACAGATCGTAGAACTGTGCCTGCGTCGTTACGTCACCGTCTATGCGCTCGGCGGCACCGTGCACACTTTGCCGTATCCCTCCGATGTCCTGTTCGTGGACCACACGCCGGTGCTCAGGGTGAGGGACCTCCTCGTTGCCGGCGTGGGCGCGCGCGTCAAGCGCCTCATGGACGTCGTGCTGGCGGGGCTGGGTGTCGTGATCCTTTCACCGCTCCTGCTGGTCCTCGCGGTGCTGGTGAAGCTCACGTCGCGCGGGCCCGTTCTGTTTGGGCACCGACGCCTGGGCGAAGGGGGCAGGCCCATCTGGGTCTTCAAGTTCCGTTCCATGATGGTGGACGCCGAGGCGCGCCTGCAGGTCCTGCTTACCGCCGATCCCTCCCTGCGCACAGAGTACGAAGCGACGTACAAGCTGAGGAACGACCCGCGAGTCACGCGGCTGGGACGCTGGCTGCGCCGGACGTCGCTGGACGAGCTGCCCCAGTTGCTCAACGTCCTCCACGGTGACCTCTCACTGGTCGGACCGCGTCCTATCGTCGCGGACGAGATTGCCAAGTATGGCCCAGCGTCTGCTGCCATCCTACGGGTTCGTCCTGGTGTCACCGGCCTGTGGCAGATCAGCGGGCGCAGTGACCTGGACTATGCCGAGCGCGTGCGGCTGGACATGGACTACATCACGCACTGGAGCCTATGGCTGGACCTGCGCATCCTTGCGGCTACGATTCCCGCGGTTCTGCGCAGAAAGGGAGCGCGCTAGTACGGGCAGTACAGGGTCAACTGGTAAAGAGCGCTATGAGTGGTAAATCAGCGCCCGAGGCAGAGGCAGGATCGGATTCCCGCTTGCGCGGGAATGATGGATGAAAGGCGGGAAGGTCTTCCTCTTTTTCCTCTGCTGCTGCCTGGCAGTCATGAGGGTTGAATTTCTGACAGGTAGACATCCAAAGCTTCTGCCCAGAGGACGTTGAGATATCTTCCTTGCGTCAGTTTTCATGAGACTGTTCTCTGTGGCCGTTCGGTGAGCAGGTTTGTCACGATGCGAACGATGACGTCCTTTTCATCCGGCTTGCTTTCTGCGATCAACAGTGTCGTAGCCACGAGGGCGGCGTCCGAGAACCGGCGTTCGCCAGATGCATCGTACAGAGCATAGTTCTTATCGAGGAACCACAGGAACAGTGCAGCCCCGATGCGTTTGTTTCCATCAAAGAACGCGTGGTTCTTCACCACAAGGTACAGCAGGTTGGCGGCTTTTGCCTCGACGCCGGGGTACAGATCGGTACCGTCCCAGGTCTGCATCACTGCGCCCAGAGCGCTCTGGAGGCTGTTGTCTTTCTCCCGTCCAAACAGCTCCGAACCTCCGAAGCGTCTGCGCAGGTGCTGCACGATGCGGACTGCCTCGTTGTACTTCAGGGCATGGATGACTATTGTACCAGTAGCAGGAGCTGCCACGCGCTGATAGTCGTAGTCGTCCAGCAAGTCGAGCGCGAAGCTATACTCACCCACGACACGCAGGAGTGCTGTTGCCTCATCCCCCGTGAGTTCTCGCCGATTGGCCACGTCGGCAACCAGGCGGATGGCCTGATTGAGTTCCTGCAGGCGCCGCTCGTTGACTGAGTAGCCTTTGAGGAGGTGATCGCGCAGCACATTTGTGGCCCAGATGCGGAACTGTGTGCCACGTTTTGAGTTGACGCGATACCCGACTGCAATGGCAACGTCGAGGTTGAAATACTCGACTTGGTAGGTCTTTCCATCGGTGGCAGTTGTTGCATTTTTTGCAACAACTGAACTTCTCTCAAGTTCGCCATCGATGAACACCTTTCGCAAATGGCGAGATATGACTGATTTGTCTCGTTCAAAGAGGGTGGACATCTGATCTAGACTCAGCCATACCGTGTCGTGTTCAAATTGTACTTCCAGTTTCGCTGTACCGTCGGGAGCGTTGTACAGGATGATCTCGTCACCACGAGCGCCGACGATCGGCGAGGAGTTCTTGTCTTGATCTATCAGTTCATGGTTCCGCTTGCCGGGCATCCTCTTCCTCCTCGCGTTCTGCGTCAGCTATCGAAACGGCGCTGCTGCTCTCGCATACTAGTGTAGCATCATTATTCTTTGGGGTCAGATGGTAACTCCAGCCCAACGTGGCAAGTTGAGCATCTGGGACGGAGACGAGCGGAGAAGACAACGCAATGAATGGATTCCCGCCCGCGCGGGAATGACGGAACTTCACCGGACAGCGAACCTACCATTTCCGAACTACGCCCCTTGCATCGGACAAACATGCAGAACACCCTTGGATAGAGAAACATCCTCGGGCTCAGGGGTCTCTTTGCCAGCTGACTCCAAAGGACCGGTCAGGGGGAGAGGTCGCGCAGGCGGGCCATGGCCTCCACCAGGTTGGGGTTGATGCTGCGGGAGTAGACCAGCTCGGAGCGCTCCATCGCGGTGTCACCCACGGCGCGGTAGCACAGAGACAGGCCGTAGTAGGCCCACTTGTTGGTAAAGCCCTGCTTGACCACGGTTGTCAGCAGTTCCTTTGCGAGGGCGGTCTCACCCCGTGCAAGGGCACAGAAGGCCTGCGCCGTTATGGCATATGGCTCTCCTTGTGCGATGACCAGTGCCTCGGCCGCCTTCGCCTCTGCGCCTGCCACGTCGCCATTGACGTAGACCATGGCCAGTGCCAGCCAGCCCTTGATGGCGGCCAGCGTCGGATACAGCCGTTCGGCCTGCTTCAGGCAGGTCAGGGCTTCGGGGCTCTTGAGGTTGAGCTCCATCATGCCCTGGCTCCACCACGGCCGGTAGTCCTCGGGCACCAGCGTCTGGGCCTGGACGAAGGCGGAGCGGGCCGCATCGGTGACTGGACCTGTCACCCCACCTGACAGCATGCTGGCATACGCACCACCCAGGAGACCCCAGTAGGTGTCGTTGCCGGGGTCGAGGACCAGGGCATCCGTCAGGCGCTCGGTCTTGGTGGTTGTCTCCAGTCCTCCCAGGCGCAGCGCGTACAGCGAGGCGGCCCCGCGCTGGATGGGGACCAGCGCCAGCAGGACGGCGAGCCCGCCCGCGACCAGGCAGGGGACGCGCCTGCGGTGGACCATCGTGCGGCGGTCGTCGCGGCTGAGCAAGTCATACGTCACGATGCGGGTCGACAGCAGGGCCAGGCAGAAGAAGAGGATGGAAGGCGCCACGGCATAGACGTAGTCGACGTCCATGCACATGTGGAGGAAGAAGGCCAGGGTGCCCGCCCACAGGCCGGTGACCCCCATGTCCTCGCGCGAGCCGAACACGCGGTCCAGGCCACGCAGGCCGCGCCGGGCGATCCAGGCAAACAGCGGCACGGTTCCCAGCAGACCGGTCTCGGCCAGGAAACGGAAGAAGAAGGAGTGCGGGTCGATGCGGCGGGACACGTCCGGCACCCACTCGAACGCAGTCCACGCGTGCGGGAACGTCCCCAGACCCGTGCCTGCCCACAGGTGTTCGCGGAACAGGCGCAGTGCCAGCACGATCAGGTGGACGCGCGTGTCGTTGGACTGGTCAGCGCCACCCGTGACGAACGCACCCAGTGCTGCCCCCTTGTCTGCGTTGAGCTCCGCTGTGGCCCAGGTCACGCGGTTGAGTACGGTGAGCCCTGCCGCTGCAGCGCCGACGATGAGCACGCGCAGGAGGACACGCCCCCTCCAGCCACGAGGTGCAAGCACGACCAGCGCACCCAGGCCGATGACGCCCGTCAGGAATGCCCCGCGCGACGTCGTGAGGTACAGCACCATGAGCAGGAAGCCCGCGCACGTATCGTACAGGAGGCGCCAGTCACGGCGCTTGTCCCCGGTCGCCATGCCGACGCTCAGCAGGGTGCACAGGACGAGGAACCCGGCAAAGGAGTTGTGGTATTGCCACAGTCCCCACAGCTGGCCGTTGACGACGAAGTGGTACTGCAGGTTGCCCGCCCACAGCGGCGTGAAGTAGAACAGAGGCGACATCGCCGCCATGTAGTACGCGAAGGAGACGGCTGCCATGCCCACGCTAAGGAACAGGATGCCGTTGAGGTAGAACTGCAGGTCTCCGCGTTCCTGAACCAGGTTGAGGACCATGACCGCCAACAAGAGGGCCGCACCCAGTTTGGCCGCCTCGACCTGTGCGCCGTACGCGTAGGGGGACAGCAGGGTCAGGGCAACGACGGCGACCACCAGCAGCAACGACGACCAGTCGACCGACAATCCCACGAGACGGTGGTCGGGCAGCCACCAGAAGCACCAGGCGGCGAAGACGACCAGCGTGGCAGCCGCGAATACCCAGTCGGCTGCGTACAGGACGACGTCTCCATAACGGGTTCCCAGGGCGAGGCCGACCAGCAGGAGCAGAGTGAGAAGCATGAACAGTCGTTTTCTCATGAACTTCATTGTATGCGCCACACCTGTTGCTGCAACGTATGTTGCTCGTCTCCGTGCGATCGACACCCGCGCCACATGGCAAATAGAGCTAATTCAAGCCTGGTCTTTCACTTCTGTTGCCTTGACCAAGGCCACTTTGGTCCTATCCTATGAACTGTCGTTGGCTGCAAAGCGGCGGCAGAAGGGGTGAGCACAAGTGAAAGAGAATCGTGCGACTGGTGGTGCGACCCCCAGAAAACGCACATGGCATGTGTGGTATCTGTCACTGATCATCGTCGCGTCGATCCTGCTGATCGGTGCGTGGACACGCTGGATACGGCTGGAGCAACTGTCCACAGCGTGGCTGGGCCTTGTTGCGCTGTTCATGGTTGGCGTCCCTTGGCTGCGTCGTCGTTTCAGTGCCGGGTCACCTATCGCGGTGTCTCCTCTTGCCTGGTTGTTCGTTGCCGTTGCCGTGTTCGGTCTGGTGTCATTCGCCGTCTCGGTACACCGTGGTGCCACACTGCAGGAACTCCTCAAACTGATGGGACTCCTGGGCATGTTCCTGTTTGCCTTGACCTCTGCGGGGTCCGAAGACCGTCTGCATACCCTCAGCTGGGTGCTGTTTGGCGCAAGCGTCGTCGCCATGGCAGGATGCATTCTCCTCTATGTGCTATCGCCCCGGGTTGCGACAGGACCCATCGCGTCACTGGCTCATGCGCTGGTCGTGCGCGACGCTGGCGGACGGCTGTGTGCCTTCTTCAGCTATCCCAACGCACTGGCAGGGTTTCTCATCCTGCCCCTCTGCATTGGTGTCGGGATGTTCGCGTTCGGCCGTCGTGGCCTGGAGCGCCTGCTGGGACTGGCAGGCACCGTTGTGCTGATGAGTGCCCTTGTGCTGACCGGGTCGCGTGGGGGCATGATCGTGGCGGCAGGAGTGCTCTTGATGCTCCCCGTTGCGGGCTGGCTGTGCAGATGTGTTTCGAATCGCCAGATGGCGCATGTCGCCGTCGCGTACGGGGTCGTCGCTGTCATGGTAGCGGTCAGCATAGCCGTTCCCGTTTCCCGCACTCGGGTGTGGAAGCCCCTTGTCCAGCGCTTTGTTGCTGTTGTCCAGGAGGTTTCACAGGGGCAGGCAACGACGGGTGGCTCACTGGGAGGTCGGCTCCAGATGTTCCGGGACCTTGGCCCCTATCTGCGGGCATACCCGGTCCTGGGCAGCGGTCTTGGTACTTACTCCAGTGTCTACATGAAGTTCCGGTCGCAGCTCTTCTTTGCCACCGACCCCCACTCACTGCTGGTCAAGAGTCTGGCTGAAGGCGGTATCCTTGGTTTTCTCCTCGAGCTGAGCATGATTGCTGTTCTCCTTTGGTTGGGCTTCCGTGCTGCGCGTCTCTCCAGCAACAAAGCTCTCACAATTGCTGTCGTGGTGGGTATTGCCGGTACGCTGATTCATTCCTGTTTTGACATCGACTCCATGTTCTACGTCTTCGGCGTGGTGCCCGCAATCCTGCTGGGCTCGTGCGCCGGGCTGACCATGCAGGCTGGGGCCTCGTTCTGGGTCCTGGGCCGGCCGGTGCGCAGGGCAGCAAGTCCTGTGCCGGGCGCGAAGCACGTGAAGATCTCTCGTCCACGTTCTCGTAAGGGGGTGCCGACGACGGGACTCGTGGTACTTGGTCTGGCGGCAGTCGTGTTCGCTCTGGCCACGTCGGCCGAGGCGTGCTTCGTCGCGGGGCTGCGACGGGCGCCTGCGAGCATGAGCGCATGGAGTCTGCCGCGTGAGTTCACGGTGGCGCAAGGGCTGAATCCGCTCGACGCCCGATATCCGTTGCAGGCTGCAGCGTCTGCTCGTAGTATTGCCAGGGTTGTACCGGCCACGTTGGCGGTGACATATCGTGATCAGGCCAAGGAATCCTACCAGCGTGCCATTTCTCTGGATCCACTCAACCCAGCAGTCCAGATCCAGTATGCGCAGTTTCTGTACGAAGTCGGGGACAGAGGTGCTGTTGAGGTGTTCCGGCAGCTTACGACACTGGACCCCATCGACCCTGGTACTTGGACGTCACTGGCTCATGCGCACATCGTGTTCAATCACAATCCAGCGTTGGCTGAGCAGGCCATCGACCAGGCACGGCGTCTGGATCCCACGTACTATGACATTGCCAACGTGACCGGCCAGATAGCCCTGGACAAGGGAGATGTTGGTGCTGCCGAGGCAGCCTTCCGGCAGTCTGTCAAGAGCAACCCGTCACAGCAGATAGGTTGGTCTGGACTGGTGGAAGTTCAGCGTGAAACCGGCGTGCAGGGCAAGCTCGTCGCTGCGTTGTTTGATGCCTCGGTGAATGCGCAGGATGGGTCTGCGTTTGCTGCCGAGTTGCGGCGTCTTGCACCAGTGGCACAGTGGACGTCGCCGGCAGCTGGCACGTCTGTTGTTCCAGGTGGCACTGTTGCTTTGGCGTGGAATGTGACCGGCATAGCGAGCTCGCTGGAGTATCAGACGATCTATGCTGCCCCCGCCAAGGGCGACTGGATCCTAGTAGCGGATGGTCTAAAGCCTTCGGCTCGTAGCCTGACGTGGCAGGTTCCTGCAGCCATACCCTCGGGTCCTTGCCGTTTGTTGGTGTATCTCCGTGCACCCAAGCTCATGGCAGGATCGGACAGAGGATGGGCGTCGACTGCCTTCAGTTCTCCAGTCCAAGTGGAGCAATGAATCATTCTCGGTTTCAGTCGTTCCGATTGCAGAAACCGACATATGCTAGCGAAGGGACCGGGACAGGTTCAGGAGGGTTTGTGAAGGAGGACAATCATGGAAGATGAACTCACGTTGATGGATGTGTTCAAGGTCCTGGCACGCCGGTGGAAGCTGATTGCGGCTGTCACCCTGGTACCTACGATTGTGGTAGCTGGCGTGCTGCTGTTTGCTGTCAAGCCTACATACACCTCGACAGCAGTCGTGATGGTGTCGGAAACGAAGGCCACCGTCACGGTGGCGAACCCGGACCAGCTGGCTGACCCACTGGTCAACATGCCGTCTGCTTCCGTTGTGGCTTACCAGAGCCTGGCCAAGGACCCATCGCTGAGTAAGGACGTCATCGACAAGGCAGACTTGGCAGGCGAGCCTTGGAACATGACAGTCCGCAAGTTGGCAAGCGCAGTCAAGATCAGTTCCGTCAAGGACTCCAGCCTTATCCAGATCGATGTCAAGCTGAGTGATCGCGACAAGGCTGCAATCGCCGCAAATGCGCTGGCTGATGGGTTGGTCGCCCGTGGCGAGTCTATCAGCAGGACATCCATGCCTGCAGCACAGCAGGGGCTCAAGGATACGTATGACACGGCGAAGACTGCTGTAGAGAACATCGAGCAGGAGCTGGCTGCCCTGTACAGCAAGCGCGACAACGTCAATGACTTGAAAAACGTCCGTGAGACCATCGCCGGACAGTTCAACAGCTACCGTGCACAGGTGCAGACCCTGGCGACGGAGATCCGCGCCCTTCAGCTCAATCTGGCGACAAGGCAGTCAGCATTGGCGAGTACACACCAGTACCTGACCACGACCAAGTCCATCACGGACGACCAGACGCTGCTGGACGTCGCGAAGGCGACGAGCGGGCAGAGTGTGTTGGACCTGGCGAGACTCAACATGACGTCACAGCAAATCAACCCGGTATGGCAGTCCCTGACCAGTGACGTGACCAGCCTCAAGACCGACATTGCGTACAAGACCAGCGTGAAGGCCCTGTATGAGAAGACGATGCCAGGACTGGAGTCCCGCGTCCTCAATCTCGACAAGCAGGTCGACATGGAGAACCAGACCATTACCAAGGCGGAACGCAAGAAGGACCTGCTGGCAGCGGAGTTTAGTCTGGCTACCACCAACTATGTCTCGTCTCTCAAGCTCGAGGGCAATCCCTTGCCGCCCGTGCGTCTGGTCCAGCGTGCCATACCTGCCGATGAGAAGGACGCCGGAGGACGAGCAGTCAAGCTGGCTGTCACCATGGTGGCGGCGCTGTTGCTTGGTATCCTGTTGGCCTTCCTCATTGACTACATTCAGACCGCGCGTGCAGCGGAAGCTGCGGGTCGCCGGGGGGAGGAGTCGTGAACATGTCCAAGATGAACAGGGGAACCTCAACTCTCCTGGTGTCAGTTCTCTTGATGTACCTGACACTAGCAACCCCCGGACACGTGTGTGCCGCATTGTCCTCGTCCTTGACAGGGACCATCAACGTTGCGTCAGGCAGCGTCACTATTCAGGGGAAGACAGATGCAGGGGCCCTGGTCGTGGTCAACGGGCGTCAGTCCAGAGCGAGTGCGACAGGGGCCTTCTCTGCGTCGTTTCCCCTTGCCGGAACCGCGACTATCGCGGTGCTGGGCAAGAGTGGGCCCGGGTTTTCGATGCTGTTGAACCTCCCAGTTATCCCCACGGTTGCCAGGTATGTGCTCCCTGTCATGACCTTTAGCTATGACGGGACCAGCAGGACACTTGGTCTGGCTGGCAAGCTGATACACAAGCCTATAGGCGCTGTGAAAGGATATGTGACGGACACAGAGACGCGCGCGTCGATCTCTTTTGCAGTGGGCAAAGACTATCGGTTCAGCACGACGCTCCGTCTGGGCACCGGGCTCAACACCCTGCACTCGTATGTTCGGTACCTGTTGCTCATGCGCTACACGCTGCCCGACTTCACGATCACGGTCGGTCCTGTGCCACGTACCATCATCAGTCTCCAGATCGGCATTCCGCGCATGACCGTCAGCGGTACGGTCAAGGCTATCGATGCACAGGGGACCAAGCCCCTCATCACCAATAGTACGACCATGGTCCCCATCCGTGCCATTGTGGAGTCGCTCGGTGGGAGCGTCAGCTGGAACGCAGCCGCTCGTCGTGTCGACATCCGGCTGGGTTCGCGCTCAGTCATTATGTGGGTGGGCAAGACGACAGCAACGGTCAATGGCAGCAGCAAGACGATGAGCATCGCCCCCGTCATCATTGGTGGTCGTACGATGATTCCCCTGCGTTTCGTGGCCGAGAACTTGGGCTGCCTCGTCGGTTGGGACCAGCCCACGAAGAGCGTCACGGTGGTGTATGGTGGATAGAGCTAGTCACGCATGAGCGGAGGAGTGCCTTACGGCCAGCCAGAGAGGGTAGACATGACCACTGAAACCGCAGCGCGACCCCCCAAGGTGTTGATCATAAGCCAGGGAGCGCCCGGTGTCGGCAAGGACGCCAATTCCATCATGTTGTGGCGACTGCTCAAGTACTTTCCAGCGAATTCGTACATGGTGTTGTCATCAAACAAGAACTGGCCAGACGGACGGGTGCCCCAGGCACAACGGGAAGATGGCCACCGGTGCTTTGTAGGATCCGTTGTGCGCTCTGGAATCGGCGGGTCAGGTGGGGAAACTTTCAGTGTGGTCCATTCAACGCATTCTACCCTGCGAATTCTCAAGGACTGGCTTTGGAGGCCTGTGAAGTCTGTACTGCACCGAATTGTGGATCCCGTATCCGCTGTTGTGCAGACTTGGTCAGCTGCCGGGACAGCAACTGCTATTGTCGAGAACGAAGAGATTACGTCTATCCTTGCTATCTCAGACGTCGGTCCGTGCTTGATGGCGGGGTGGATAGCGCATGGGCGCACTGGTATTCCCCTTGACCTGTTCATCTATGACCTGTGGAGGGGGAATGTATTGTCTTGGTTCCAGCAACTCATGGCGTCACTGTTCCAGCGCCGCGTTCTTGCGGCTTCAAGGAGGGTCTTCTCCGGAAGTGAGGGAGTCTGCGAGTACCTGGACGCCGAATTGGGCATAGAGTCGGTCGTCGTTCGCAACTCCGTCATCGCTCGTGGCGTGACGTCGGTGGGCTCTCGGTCTGTATCTGGATCGCCGATGGTCGTATTGTATACCGGAGGCGTCTACTGGGCACAGCTTGATGCAATCTTGGACTTGATTGCAGCTGTTCGTGACATGGTCGATATCGAGTTCCACATCTACTCGCGTCAGTCGCAGGGACAGCTTGCCGTCATGGGAGTGACAGGGAACAACGTCGTGGTGCACCAGGGACTGCCAGAAGATGAAGTCAGAGACCGCCAGGCCACTGCAGATGTGCTGTATTTGCCGATGTCGTTTGGCAAGAAGGGAAGGCTCATCATCGCAACGGCTCAGCCAGCCAAGTCCGTTGAATACATGGCATCGGGGGTGCCGGTCCTTGTTCACGCTCCTGCTTATGCATTCGCAACTCGATACGCACGTGAACACGACATTGCCATTGTCGTAGACCAACCAGGGCCGGACGAGCTGACGCGAGTGCTGATGGCATTGATTTCGGACAGAACCGACGCTCAGAGAAAAGCAGCAAGGGCGGCGGAATTGGCAAGCAAGAGCCATGACTCCCTCGAGGTTTCTCATCTGCTGCAATCGTACTTGTTGTATGAACGAGCATAAGGGGAGCATTGCGTGAGGATTCTGCGTTTCGGGAGCGGAAACTGGACCTCAACAGGATCCGGTCGGGACCACGGGGAAGATGGCTTATGCTGCCTCGTCGCTTGCTCAGCGACAGATGCGCATGATGCTGTCAGCCGGCCGCCAGTGGTCATGCATCATCCGTTCCCTGATCTGGAACTGCCATAAGGAGTGCATCGCATGGAAGAATGGAAACCGCGTTCAGTAGGTGTCATTGGTCTCGGGTACGTCGGTTTGCCACTCGCTGTGGGATTCGCCCAGGCGGGGTTGACCATCCATGGTGTGGAGCAGAACGCCGACAAGGTGGCCCGAGTAAAGGCCGGCGACTCCTACATCGATGATGTGGCGCCTGCGCGTCTTCAGGCGGTGGTTGCAAGCGGCGCCCTGACGGCATCCACCGAGTTCTCAGTCCTTGAAGGCTGTGACGCCGTCGTCGTATGTGTGCCGACACCGCTGACCATCAACAAGGCTCCCGACGTCTCGTACATCGAGAACGTCTCACGCGCTCTCGTGCCGTATCTTCACAAAGGAGAGCTCGTCGTGCTCGAGAGCACGACCTATCCCGGAACGACCGATGAGGTCATGTTGCCCATCCTCGAGAGCAGCGGTCTCAAGGCGGGAGTGGACTTTTATCTTGCGTTTTCGCCCGAGCGGGTGGACCCTGGCAACGCTCACTACAACACGCTGAACACACCCAAAGTGGTTGGAGGACTGGACGCTGCTTCGACGGAACGTGCCTGTACGTTGTACGCGCTGGTCGTTCCCCAGGTCTATCCCGTCAGCTCGTGTCGGGCGGCCGAGATGGCCAAACTGCTTGAGAACACCTTCAGGCTCGTCAACGTCTCGCTCATCAACGAACTTGCGGTCCTGTGCGAAAAGATGGGCATGGATATCTGGGAGGTCATCGAAGCTGCCAAGACCAAGCCATATGGCTTCATGCCGTTCTACCCAGGGCCTGGCATCGGGGGGCACTGCATCCCCATCGATCCCTTCTACCTGTCGTGGAAAGCCAAGGAGTACGATATCGACCTGGAGTTTGTCGAGACGGCGGGCAAGGTCAACGATGCCATGCCTGGCTACGTCATAGACAAGGTAGCGTTTGCGCTCAATTCAGTCGGTCGAGCCATGCGTGGCGCACGCGTGCTCGTACTCGGTGTCGCCTACAAGAAGGACATCAGCGACCTTCGTGAGTCCCCTGCGCTCAAAGTGCTCGAGAAGTTGCGCAGGTGGGGAGCCGACGTCAGCTACTTTGACAGCCATGTAGCCGAGGCACGTGTTGCAGAAGTGACGCTAAGGTCGCTCCCCCACCTGGACACCGATGTGCTGCACAGCGCTGACTGCGTGCTGATCCTGACCGATCACAGCTCGGTGGACTATGCCATGGTCGAGGACAATGCGCGGCTCATCGTCGACACGCGCAATGCGATCAAGCACAAAGGTCCCAAGCTCTTCAGGCTTGGGGATGGGACAGACAGACAATGAAGAACCCAGTGCGATTCGCGCTCATAGGGTGCGGACGTATCGCCCCCAAGCATGTCAGCGCCCTCGCCAAGATCCCGCAGGCGCGGCTGGCCTGTGTGTGTGACTTGGTGGCGTCCAAAGCCGAAGCAATTGGCGAGCAGCTTGGCGTGCCGTGGTACACGGAGTACCGCGACATGCTGGGGCATGAACCAGTCGACGTCGTGAACGTCTGTACCGAGAGCGGCAACCATGCCAGCGTGTCAATTGATGTCATGAAGAGGTTTGGCTGCAACGTCATCGTGGAAAAGCCGATGGCACTGTGGCTGTCGGATGCTGATGCAATGATCCAGACGGCATGCGAAGTGGGCGTCCGGCTGTTTACTGTGAAGCAGAACCGGTTCAACGGTCCGGTCCAGCTGCTGAAGCGTGCGCTGGATGAAGGCAGGTTCGGACGTGTCCTGATGGTCACGTCGCGGGTCCGGTGGCACCGGGCACAAGAGTATTATGATCAGGCGCCGTGGCGGGGCACATGGGTCCAGGATGGTGGCTGTGTCGCCAACCAGGCCATCCACTACGTGGACCTCATGCAGTGGCTTGGCGGGCCGGTGTCCTCCGTCTACGCAGCATCGCGCCGTTTTCTTCATCGCATGGAGGCTGAGGACGCTGCGGTAGCGACATGGCAGTTCCAGTCCGGCGCTCTCGGAGCCTTCGAGGCGACGACCTGTGCTAACCCAAAGGACTTGGAAGGTTCCATCACGGTCCTGGGCGAGAAGGGAGAGGTCGAGATCGCAGGGTTCGCTGTCAACCAAGTGCGCACATGGGCATTCGTCGAAGAGCGTCCTGAGGACGTGCGAATTCAGGACGCCAATTATGTTCCGGACAACGTGTACGGATTTGGCCACGAAGCACTGTTTCGGTCTATCCTCGACTCTCTGTCCACCGGACAGCCGAATATGTTTGAGGGTGGTGAGGGTCGCAAAGCTCTGGAACTTGTCACGGCCATGTATGAGGCGATGGAGACCGGGATGCCGGTGAAGCTTGGTACATTATATCCCCACAGTCGTCTCGGAGGTTCGCATGTCGATTAGTCCAGACGCGCGCATCGCACCAGACGTGGTCGTGGGCGACAATGTGGTCATCGAGGCCGACGTCGCGGTGGGTGAGGGCTGTGTGCTGGGGCACAATGTGGTCATCCGGACTGGAAGTCGCCTGGGCTGCCATGTCATGGTGGGGGACAACACCGTCATTGGGCGGCGTCCCATGCGCAGTGTTCGGTCTGCACTGCCTCCCGTGACGGACTACGGTCCGTGCAGCATCGCGGACGATGTCCAGATCGGTTGTGGCTGTGTCCTGTATGCAGGTGTCTCCATCGGGTGCCAGGTCATGGTAGCCGACTTGGCGACCGTGCGCGAGGCGGTCACCATCGGTGAGCAGACGATTATCGGACGTGGCGTTGCCATCGAGAATCGCTGCACGATAGGGAAACGCTGCAAGCTGGAGACCAACGCGTACATCACTGCGTATTCTGAGCTGGAGGACGATGTCTTTGTTGCCCCCATGGTGGCAACATCCAATGACAACTACATGGCACGTGGCAATGAGCGCTTCAAGCATTTCAAAGGCGTTACGGTCAAGCGCGGTGGCCGCATCGGCGTCAACGCGACCATTCTGCCTGGCCGGACGGTCGGTGAGCAGGGTGTCGTGGCGGCTGGGTCTGTCGTGACGCACGATGTCCCTGCACAAGTCATTGTCGTGGGCAATCCAGCACACGTCTTCCGGGATGTGCCAGAGGACCAGCTGCTGGAGAACCAGGAGGGAAAGAAATGAGCAGCGTGCAGAAACAGCAGATCCCGATGGTCGATCTGGTAGGCGAATACCACGAAATCAAGGATGAAATTGACGAGGCAGTCCACCGCGTCCTTGAGAGTGGGCACTTCATCTTGGGTGAGGAAGTCGAGGCCTTCGAGCATGAGGTTGCCAGCTACCTGGGCGTCCGGCATGCCATAGGCGTTGCATCCGGATCCGATGCCCTGTTGCTTGCGCTCATGGTGCTGGGTGTTGGACCGGGGGACAAGGTCATCACGACCCCGTTCAGCTTCTTTGCCACAGCCAGCTGTATCGTGCGACTCGGAGCGACGCCGGTGTTCTGTGACATTGATCCTCGCACCTTCGACCTTGATCCTGGCAGCGTGCGTCGCTACCTCGAATCATCATACACACCAGCTGTCAAGGCCATCATTCCCGTGCACCTGTACGGTCAATGTTGTGACATGGACCCGTTGCTCGAGCTTGCGCGCACGTACAGTCTCAAGATTGTGGAGGATTGCGCTCAGTCCTTTGGGTCCACCTACAAGGGGCGCCAGTCGGGCGGTATCGGGGACATCGGGTGTTTCAGCTTCTTTCCTACCAAGAATCTCGGTGCCTACGGCGATGGTGGCATGGTGACGACTAACGACGACGGGCTGGCAGAGCATGTGCGCATGCTCCATGTCCATGGGGCGCGCCACAAGTATCACCACGAGGAACTTGGCGTCAATAGCCGGCTGGACGCCATGCAAGCCGCCATCTTGCGTGTCAAGTTGAAGCACGTTGACGAGTGGACTGAGCGCAAACGCGCGCTGGCAGCCGCTTACGACAAGGAGCTGGCGAATATCGAGTGGCTCCAGGTGCCCTACGTGATGCCGGAGTGCAGGCATATCTATCACCAGTACACGATCAAGGTGCCTGCGGAGCGACGGTCGGCGATCCAGGAGACTCTGGCGCAGGCCGGTATTCCGACACAGGTTTACTACCCTGAACCACTACACCGGCAGCCCTGCTTCGTGGGCCAACAGGAACTGCCAGAGGAGCCCTTGAACGTCGACGCGATCGTGCCAAGCGTGTTGAGTCTTCCGATTGGACAGAGTCGCCAAGGCTCGGACGTGGGAGTTGCGGGAGCACTCCATGCTGCACTGGCGCAGACTGACAGATCCAGTTAGGCGTTGGTGATGCACGTCCTGTTCATACCTTCTTGGTATCCGACGGTAGCAGCACCCGGTTCTGGCTCGTTTTTTGCGGACCAAGCCGTTGCGCTGTCGATGCTCGGAGCCGAGGTTGGTGTGTGCTATCCGGAGCTCCGATCCTTGCGTGCTCTGAGCCTTCCGTCTCTTGTTGAGAACCATTTGCAGTGGACTTGCGCCGAGGAGCGAGATGTACACGTCGTACGATGGCATGGCTGGAATGTGCCGTCAGCTAGAGTAAGGGCTAGACTATTCGTCGAAGAATGTCGTAGGGCCTACTGGATCTACGAGAGAAGGTTCGGACGTCCCGACATCATCCATGCGCAGAGTGCCCTCTGGGGCGGGGTTGCTGCCATGCAATTGTCCGCTGAAGAAGGTATCCCATTTCTTGTCACCGAGCACTCCTCGGCTTATCCGCGGCATGAGATACGTCCATGGGAGTGGCCTTGGGTCGAGCGCTGCTTTCGCGCATCGTCGCTAGCGGGGTGCGTCAGTCCATTTCTGGCGGATGAACTTCGCACGGCACTACCTGAAGTGTCATTCACAGTGATACCCAACATGGTTGATGCCACGTTCTTTACCCTTTCCCCCGCCCCCAAAGGCAACTCGACGCCGAGCTTTCTTACAGTTGCCGGTTTGAACCAGAAGAAGGGGATAGATGTGCTCTTGGAGGCCTTTGCTCTCTACAGACAGTCGGGGGGGCGTTGGAATCTGGAGATAGGTGGGGATGGCCCACTTAGGCAGCAGCTTATGCAACAGGCAACAAGACTGCATCTTGAGGAATCCGTGAGGTTTCTAGGCCAGCTCACCCGGGGGCAGGTCCGTGAGGCAATGTGGCGGGCCTCAGCTTTTGTTCTCCCAAGCAGGGTTGAGACATTTGGGCTCGTCGTTGCAGAGGCTCTGGCGACCGGCCTGCCAGTCATCGCAACGAGATGTGGGGGGCCTGAGAGCATCCTCACCCCAGATGACGGATTGCTGGTTGAGCCTGATGATCAGCTGGGGTTAGCCAATGCGCTCGCGACCATGGCGCGGACAGCCTCGTCTTACGTTGTAGAGGACCTTCGTGAGCGGTGTGTCAAACGGTTCGGTTCTGTCGGGGTTGGGGGACAGCTTCTCGACGTCTACGCCCAGATAGTCCACAGGGGGAAGGGGTGAACTTGATGGTGCGCTCACGAGCTATCCTGATCCACGTGTCTCAGGCGGTCGCATTCTTGCTGGCTGTTTCTGCACCGTTGGGGTCGTATGCGTCAGGATTTCAGATGTTTGGCCAGAACGTCTTTCTCTTCCGTCTTGTCATCCTAGCTGCACTGCCTCTAGCACTTGCTACGGCCACGCGGCACTCGAAGAGGCTGAGACGACCGGCTCTCGCGCTGATGCTTGTCGTGGCGGTCTGGTGGCTCCTGGGCGCGGTTGGCTTCCAGTGGTCACCGGGCGTTGAGGCTGGCCTCAAGTCTCTGGCTGCTGTCGCCTTCGGATTGGCGTTACTTGTGCTTGTTTGGCTGCTTCCATGTGAGTGGGGCCAGATCGGGGATGCACTGATTACCGGATGGCAGGTCGGCTTCATTATCACATCGGTCATTGCGGTGTGGGAGATCGTCTTCATGCGGCATTTGCCAGGATATCTACTGGATACCGCACCCGCGTATTTCCTGATCAACAGATTCGCAATGGCAACGCTAGGGAATCCGAACAACTATGGCGCCTATCTCCTGTACGTTCTGGCCATTTTCTTTGGAGGGGCAGTCTCCGTGACTTCTACGCGCGCGCGTGTCCTGCAATATCTTGGGGTGGGACTGGCAGTTGGGCTGTTGGTCATGTCTGGTGCGCGATTAGCACTGCTGGGATGCATGGTCGAGGTCGTTGTGCTGATCGCTGCATCAACGCGTCGCCAGCGCGGACGTGTGGCGATGTCGGCATTCTTGCTGGTTGGCATTGCATATGTGGTGATGGTCAACTGGGGAGACTACGGGCTGGCGAAGCTACTTGTACTGAGTTCTAGTTTCTTAAGTGATGCTTCGGTAGTGGCCAGGGCTAACCTGATGATTGACGCAGCGTTCTTGTCATTCCAGCACCTTGGCTTGGGGGTCGGCCCTGGCGGGTTTGGACCGTCAGTAGCATCGGGGGCGGCCCCCTTGTACACCTTTGGCCTAGTGAATCCGCACTGCTTCTTTGCCGAGATTGCATCTGAGTATGGTGTATTCTCGCTTGCCGCATTCGCCTTGTGGTTGGTTGGGCTCCTGCGCTTGGCGATACGTCCTGTCGGCGATGGCAGGACGATATCACCCGGTGCAAAGAGGTACCGATTGATTCTGTTGCTGGGTCTCACCGGATACATGTTTGCCGCTTTCGAGAACAGTACCTACATGGCTGACTCGACCAACTGGCTGTTCCTGACCACTTTGGCTGTCCTGGCCACTTCGCTGAGGCCCGAGACGAGGAGGGCCGAAGCGAAGGAGCAGCGCTCAGCGAGCGGATGGTCGATATCGGCTGAGGGTGGTTCCGGGTCTGAGCTGAACGACGTGCCGGACAACCTGCGGGCGGGAGTGGGCAGATGATGGACCAGCCGAACGATTGCATGAAGACGCTGGGTCACGTTTCTACGGTGCACAGTGGCTTGGATCCTCGCATATTCTGGAAGGAATATGTGTCATTGGCTTCTGCTGGCTATAAGGTTATGCTGCTGGCGCTAGGCGCGACTGGCGGCCAATTCAGCAGCGGTCGCCGAGGCGACCATAAGAAGGACGAGTCAGGGTGTCCTCCTGGCCGCCGTTCTGAGCTGCCGACAGAGCCGCAATCAGCAGTGGAATTTGCACCTTGAACCGGAGGAGAGGAAATGTCCAATCGGTTAAGAATCGTACATATCTACCAGTGGTACATGGATAGTATGGGATACCAGGAAAACTACCTGCCTCGGTATCAAGCTAGTCTGGGAAACGATGTCACGATTATCACTTCTACTCGGAGTCCTCAGTATCCGAACACGCCCTTGCAGTGCATGAGGTCGGGAAAACACGAGGACCACGGAGTAACGATCATCCGATTGCGGACTGTGTCCATTGTTGCTCCTAGCGGGAATACCCTCGTATTCATGTCTGGCCTGTATAGTGCGCTCAATCGAGCAAGGCCCGAAGTCGTTTTCCATCACAATACATCTGAGGATTCGTTGCGTGCCGCTGGCGCCTACAAGATCAGACATCCGTCTACTCTCCTGGCTTTGGACTCGCATCTGAATTTCGCCAACAGCGGCAAGAGCTGGGTCTCGGCACGCTTGTGGCATGGGTTATTCTGGCGGTGGCAATTGCAGCGAGTGTTGCCTTTGGTGGACAAGGTCTTCGCCGTCACTCCTGCATGTGCCCAGTTCGAGCGGGAGGTTCATGGGATTCCTGCAAACCTGGTTGAGGTTCTCCCCCTTGGATGCGATGACGAGAACCAGCCACCGCGCGACGAAGCTCACGCTTGGCTGCGGCACAAGGCGAATTGGCCGTCGGACACACGAGTGGTTGTCATTGCCGGCAAGCTGGACCGGAACAAGCGTGCAATCGAGACTGTGAGTGCCTTTCGCATGTTGGATGACGAGGCAGCACGCTTAGCGATTGTTGGTTCGATCGGACCGGACATTTCGCAGGAGTTGGTCGGTGCTATTGGCGGCGACACAAGGATAGGGCTGTTTGGCTGGGTGTCTGCAGACGAACTCGCGTGGTGGTTGAGGGGGGCAGACATTGGCGTCTGGCCCGGCACGGAGTCTTCCGTGTGGGTGCAGGCGGTCGGGAGCGGGCTCCCTGTCATTCTCCATCATGTTCCGGGGCGTGAGGATTTGACTGCAGGAGGAAATGGCATTCTGCTTGAATCGGCTGAACCTGCTGAGATCTATGAGTGCCTCAAGAAGGCTCTGGATGATGCCTTCCTTCCGAACCTGGTGAAGTCGGCGAGTGAAGTAGCCCCTCGTTTTTCATATGCTGCAATAGCTCGACAGTCTCTGACCTTCGCGTCGGCCCCCGAAAAGATGATCGCTGGTGAAGAAACGAGGTGATGACGCGTGGATATCCAGGAGGTCTACCAACAGAGGCAGTTCGCCGACAGAATCACCAGATCATTGATGAGAGGTTTGGCCCCATGTGTCAGCGGCCCATTGCTGGCAGTACCGCTGATTGGCTAAGGCCCGATGATGTTATCTCTGCTACAATGGAGTTAAGTGGAGAGACACTGTTTGCAGGGAGCTGTGGCCATGGGGACTGGTCGCCAGAGAATAGAGGAGTCCGGAATGCTAAGGAATATGCCATGGTTCTATGCGACGGTACACCGAGTGCGTACAGAGTTCAAGAAGCTCATGTTGCATACAACTGGAATTCACACGACAACGCACCTTGCGGGATGGAGCAGACTTGCCAGCGACATCAAGACACATGAGTATGTCTATATTGGCCCAAGCTGCACTATAGGTCCTGGCGTGGAAATTGGAGCCTACACGATGCTAGCACCACGGGTCGCCATAGTCGGAGGGGATCATCGGTATGACAGACCTGGGGTACCCACGGAGTTTTCGGGTCGTGCAGCACTGCGAAGGACATCGATAGGAGCTGACGTGTGGTTGGGTTTTGGATGCATCATCATTGCTGGAGTGACCATCGGTAGAGGGGCAATCGTAGCAGCAGGTGCTGTCGTGACACACGATGTCCCCCCCTATGCCGTTGTTGGTGGTGTACCAGCTAAGTTCATCCGTTGGCGTTTCGCAAGTACTGACGACAGAGCAATTCACGATGCTATGCTTCTTGAGCGCCCGCGGGCGGGTCACTATGCGGGAGCCTTTGCGGCAGCAGTAGACTCACGACAGGGAGAGGAGGGTTCAGATGAGCGCACGATTTCAGGGTGACAGGCGATGCACGTTGATCACCGGTGGTACCGGCTCCTTTGGCCATGCCTTCTTGACGTACACGCTTGCTCGGGGTGTGCAGGAAGTTCGGGTCCTCAGCCGAGACGAGTTCAAGCAGGAGGTCATGCGCAAGCAGCTGCACGACCCGCGGGTCAAGTTCTATCTGGGTGACGTGCGGGACCGTGCCAGTGTCGACCATGCCATGGAGGGCGTCGACCATGTGTTCCATGCTGCGGCGCTGAAGGAGGTGCCCTCCTGCGAGTTCTTCCCGGTTCAGGCGGTCATGACCAACGTGCTGGGGAGCAACAATGTTATTGAGTCAGCTATCGCTCACGGGGTAAAGAGTGTCGTGTGCCTGAGTACCGACAAGGCAGTTCAGCCGATCAACGCCATGGGCATGAGCAAGGCGCTCATGGAGAAGACGGCATATGCGGCAGCGAGGGACAGCGGGCACACCAGACAGACGGTCATCACCGTGACCCGCTACGGCAATGTGATGTGTTCCCGTGGCTCAGTCATTCCGCTGTTCATCGAGAAGATGAAACGGGGTGAACCGCTGACGGTCACGGAACCCACGATGACCCGTTTTCTGATGTCGATGGACGAAGCTATTGGACTGGTGTTGTTTGCCATGGAGCACGCCGAGCCAGGCGACCTGTTCATCCGCAAAGCGCCGGCCTGTACCATCGGTGATCTGGCACTGGCTCTCAAGGAGCTGTTCCATTCCGACGCGCCCATTCAGGTTATCGGATCGCGTCATGGCGAGAAGCTGCACGAGACGCTGGCGACGGCTGCCGAATTGCACCGGGCGGAGGACATGGGCGACTACTTCCGCGTGCGCATGGACGACCGCGACCTCAACTACGAGAAGTACGTGAGTGAGGGTGACCAAGGTGTCCTGATGACGAACGACTACACCTCGGCTTTGACCCAGCGCCTGTCGGTGCAGGAGATCATGAACAAGTTGGCTGCGCTGCGCGAGGTGCACCATGAGGTGAATGGCGGGACAGGCTCGTCGTTCTCCCGTGGGAGCTGAGATGCATATTGGTATCACAGGTGCGGATGGGTTCCTCGGCTGGCATCTGCGGAGTTTGCTGCACGGAGATACGACAGAAGATACTGCTGTGCCCTGTGACCAAGCATCCTTTGCCGACGACAATGCGCTCGACGACCTCGCCGCGACATCCGATGCCATCGTCCACTTCGCCGGCATCAACCGTGGCACCGACGATGAGGTCCTGAACGGCAACCTGGCCATCACGGATCGGCTCATTGCTGCCCTACGCCGGTCCGGCCGCATGCCCCACATCTTGTTTGCCTCCTCCATCCAGATCGATCGTGACAATACCTATGGCGAGGCCAAGCGTGTCTGCGCCCAGCACCTGCAGACATGGGCGGACAGCTGCGGGGCGCACCTTACCACCGTTGTCCTGCCGAACGTCTTTGGCGAGTTCGGCCGTCCGTTCTACAACTCAGTGGTTGCGACTTTCTGCCACCAGCTCGTGCATGGGGAGGAGCCCCACATTGTAGCGGATGCTCCCCTCGAACTTATCGCGGCTCAGGATGTAGCTGCCAAGTTCGTTGCGCTCGCTCATGACGGGGCGGCGGGCGTGGTCCGCGTGCCAGGCCACAATCCCCTGCTGGTCTCTGAGATCCTGAGTCGTCTCCAGGGGCTGAATGCCTCGTATTCCGGTGGTACGCTTCCCCTTCTTGCTGACTCGTTCGACCTGCAGTTGTTCAATACGCTGCGCTCCTTCCGCTTTCCCGACCAGGTTCAGGGCATCTTCGACGTCCATACAGACCCACGTGGTACGCTATGGGAGGTGGCGCGGTCACAGGGAACCGGTCAGACGTTTGTGTCATGGACTGAGCCCGGGGTCACAAGGGGCAACCATTACCATCGGCATAAGGTGGAGCGCTTCGCTGTGCTGAGTGGCAGCGGACGCATTCGCCTGCGGCGACTGTTCACTCCTGACGTCCATACCTACGATCTGACTGGCGAAGCACCGGGCTACGTGGACATGCCGACCTTTTGTACACACAGCATCGAGAATACCGGGTCAGCACCGCTCCTGACCCTGTTCTGGTCAGGTGAGCTGTTTGATGCGGGGAAGCCAGACACTTGGAGTGAACCCGTTCTGGCACAGGAGGCAGGAAGATGAAGGTTATGACTATCGTCGGGACCCGTCCCGAGATCATCCGTTTGTCTCGTGTTATTCCCTGCCTCGACGCGCACGTCCAGCACGTCCTGGTCCACACCGGCCAGAACTACGACGATGAGTTGAATGGTGTGTTCTTCCGTGACCTGGGCCTGCGCGCGCCCGACGTCGATCTGCATGCCGCAGGTGCGACAGCGGCTGAGACCATCGGGCTCACCATTGCACGCATCGACCCTGTCTTGCAGGCTGAATCCCCGGATGCAGTCCTCATCCTCGGCGACACCAACAGTTGCCTCACTGCCATTGCCGCGAAACGGCGTCACATCCCGATCTTCCATATGGAGGCGGGCAACCGGTGTTTCGATGAACGCGTGCCCGAGGAGACCAACAGGCGTATCGTCGACCATATCGCCGACATCAACATGCCCTACAGCTCTATCGCACGAGAGTATCTCCTGCGCGAAGGCGTCGCCCCCGACCGCGTCATTACGACGGGCAGCCCGATGTACGAGGTCCTCCATCACTACCTGCCGGCAATCCAGGCCAGCGATGTGCTGAGCCGACTGGGACTCACCCCCGAAGGGTACTACGTCGTGAGCGTGCACCGCGAGGAGAACGTGGACGATGAGGCACACTTTGATGCCTTCATTGCCGTCCTGCGCCACTTGAGCAGTCTGGAGAGACCTATCGTCGTGAGCACGCACCCGCGCACGCGCAAATGGCTCGACGAGCGTCATGTGCAGGTGCCCCTTGGTGTCAGCTTCCTGAAGCCGCTCGGGTTCCTCGATTATGTCCGGCTTGAACTAGACGCACGGTGTACACTGTCCGACAGCGGAACGATCACGGAAGAATCTAACATCCTGGGATTCCCCGCGCTCAACCTGCGCGAGGCACACGAGCGGCCCGAGGGGATGGAGGAAGCTGCGGTCATCATGACGGGGTTGCGGCCCGAACGCGTTATGGAAGCGCTCAAGGTGGCTGAAGCCCAGCCCCGCGGAGCCGACCGTACGCTGCGTCTGGCCCCCGACTATGCTGTCCCGAACGTATCCGAAAAGGTTCTGCGCATCATCCTGAGCTACACAGACTATGTGCGCAGGGTCGTGTGGAACCGAACCACATGAAGCAGGATCGTCTGCTGATTCTGACCGAGTATTTCTACCCCGACACGGCTTCGGGGACCGGTCGCATTATGACAGAACTGGCAGAGGACCTGGTCAAGAAAGGAATCTGTGTTGACGTAGTCTGTGGGCAGCCTTCGTATCTTGCGCACGAACGCGTTTTGTCACGGGAAGATTGGCATGGCGTCAAGGTGACTCGCCTGTCCGAACTGAGGGTCAGTCGTCATTTGGGCGCCGGTCGTACCGCAAGTTGGGCCTGGTTCATGCTCCAGTGTTTGGTGCACGTGCCGTTCTGGCGGCGGAAATACCATCGCATTCTTGTCGTCACCAACCCAGCACCAGCATTATCGCTAGGGTGGCTGTTCAAGCGTGGGCGTACTGCCGCCGGGTATGTTGCTCTCGTGCATGATCTCTTCCCTGAGAACGCCGTAGCAGTCGGCAAGTTACGTGAAAACTCATTGGCAGTACGTGCTATGAAATCGCTCAATCGGGTTTCTCTGCTTGCGGCCGACACTGTGGTGACAGTGGGAGAAGACATGAAAAGATTGCTTTGCGCAGACTATGGACTGCGACTGGAGAAGGTGCACGTAATTCCCAATTGGGCCTCCCAGGTAGAGACTCCTAGCCTGGTCAACATCGAGGCTGTTGACTACTGGCGGCGTTCTCTGGGGTTGGGCGACCGGTTTCTTGTGTTGTACGCTGGCAACTTCGGTTTCGCTCAGGATGCGGACCTGCTTATCCGGTGCTTGGCAGCATGCAGTCACATGACAGACGTTCTGTTCTGCTTCGCCGGAGGGGGCGGTCAGTATGAACGATTGCGCAACGAGGAGACGAGCGGAGCCATTCCAAATCTGAGGGTTGTACCTTTCCAGACTGGAACGAGGTACTCCAGTCTGCTGAAGCTGGCTGGTTGTGGCCTTGTGTCATTACATCCACATCTCAGGGGAATGGCCGTGCCAAGCAAAGTCACCACTTACATGGCCACCGGTTTGCCCGTCATCTGTTTGGCTGAACAAAGCAGCGATCTTGCCAATATGGTTAAGGAGACGTCCAGCGGCATTAGGTGCCAGTCTCCCGAGCAGTTCGCTGATGCGGTCCGGCTCATAGTATCGGACAATGAGCTGAGAAGCAGGCTGGCTAGGAACGCGCTCAGAGCTGCGGAAACCAAGTATTCGCGCTCTCAGTGCATCTCATCGTTTGTTGAAGTGCTCTCAGGATTGCCGTAGCAGCTCGTCATCAACGCAGCATGAAGAGGGACAGTGATCTGGAGAAACACATGTCAGTGGAATTGATGGTGATCTGATGAACTGCTTCATGACAGGGGCAACTTCTACGGTAGGAATGTTCGCCCTGCGCTCCGTGCTGGGCGATGGAGAGGTTGAACATGTCTCAGTCCTCAGCAGGTCTCCCGGTCGATTTCCACTGACGCACGAGAAGTTGACGGTCGTCTCTGGGAACCTGCTTGAGCCCGGCCCGTGGGAACTAGCAGCAAATGGGTGTGACATGGTTGTGCATGCTGCGGGGATTATGTTCTTGCCACAGCTCCTTCCCCTGATGCGGACAAGCGCTGCACGGCAGCTTGTTGTGGTCGGGACAACCGGGGTGTTTTCCCGGTTCAAGTCGGCGTCACAGGAGTACGTACACGATGAGGAGCTTCTTCGGTCATTTCTGATGGAGCACCCAGCAGTTCGGTGTGTTGTGCTGCGCCCAACAATGATCTATGGGCATGCTGGCGACCGTAACGTGTCTGTCCTGCTGTCGTGGTTCAGGAGGCACAGTGTCTTCCCCATGTTCGGCGATGGTCATGCCCTGATTCAGCCTGTCTATGACGCTGACGTGGCATCTGCCGTTGTCGCAGCCGTGCGGCAGCACTGCGAACCTGCTGGGTTCTACAACGTGTCTGGCCGAGCACCGCTGTCCTATCGCCAGTTCATCGAGGCCATTGCGGCGGCGGTCGGTACCACGCCCCGCTTTGTGCATCTGCCAGTGAGCGCGTCAGCAGCATTGTTTGAGGCAGCCCATTTCCTCATTCCCCGTTTTCGCTTCAGCGGCGAACAAGTCTGGCGCACCACCGATGACCGTGCCTTTGACTGGTCGGCAGCAGGGGCGGCTTTCGGCTTTGCGCCGCGTTCCTTTGAGGAAGGACTCACGTTACAGTTGGCACGTATGGACTCATCAGCGGGAGCCGAACGGTGATTCTACTCGCCTGGGCGATAGGAGCGTGCTTCATGACCTTCGGCGTTGGCCTTCTAGTCGCGACATATGGTGCCAACATAGGGCTTGTCGACGCTCCCAATGGGCGCAGCAGCCATACCGAGGCGACGCCGCGGGCAGGCGGACTTGGCATTTCCATTGCAGGTGTTGTGGCCGGGGTTGCCTATGGATTGCCCGTTGCTGCCTGGCTGCCCATGGCTGGCATCGGGTTCCTAGGTCTGGTCGACGATCGGTGGCACGTCGAATCTCGCTTGCGCCTCCTCGTGCAATGCATGTTGGCAGGCTTGAGCACACTGTGGCTGCTGAGGCAGACCAACCTGCCGGTCTTGATTGTGGGAGCCGTGGCAATCATGCTTGTCCTGCTCCTCGTTGGCACAACCAACATCTACAACTTCATGGACGGTTCAAATGGCATGGCCGGGCTCATGGGGGTTGTCGTCTTCGGGATGATCGCTGTGCTATCGTTTACCTTTGCAAGGGATACAGAGATCGCCAAAACTGCGCTCATCATCGCTGCCGCATGTTGTGGATTTCTGCCGCTCAATCTGCGCGGCAGGGCGCGCGTCTTCATGGGGGATGTTTGTAGTACATTTCTGGGGTTCACTGCAGCACTCCTGGCACTGCGACTGTGGATGGAACAACCTGTATGGGGCTTGTGCGCACTGGGGTCGATGACTGTCTTCTACGTTGACGCGGGATTGACGCTCTTGGCTCGCCTGCGCACGCATAAACGATTGTTTGAAGCTCATCGCATGCACGCCTATCAGCGCCTGGTCAACGAACTCGGATGGGCACACCCTGCTGTTGCAGTCACGTATGCTGGAATTCAGTTGGCTGTCAGTATACTGGTTCTTGTCTCGAGCCGCTGGGGCTGGGGTGCCGTTGTTGGGGTGCTCACGGGTGTGGTGATTGTCCTCTCATGCCTATACTGGTATGTGCAGACGAGAGCCGTGAGGAGGACATGATGGCATTGCGATGGAAGCGACAGAATGGATGGATGGCTGTGGTGGGACGGCTGGCTGTGGACGTAGCCATGCTCAACGTCGCCACGGTCGTGGCTGTTCTCGCTCGGCTCGACTTCCGTGCGGCGCCGTGGTCTCTTGTCTACACCCTGAGGTTCCCAGGGCTGGTGGAGAACCTGGTGTTTGTCGCAGTGTCTGTGCTCCTGCAGACGCCGCTGGCGCTGTGGTCGTACAGCAGTCTGCGGGATGTGGTGCGTGTGGCCATCGTCGTCGGACTCACGAAGGTCCTGGCCCTGCCGCTGCTGCTAGCCATGCGTGGAGAGGTACAATGGTCGCGGGGTGCATTTGCAGCATCCGCCGTACTCTGTTTCCTGTTCATGGCAGGCGTGCGCGCCATAGCACGGTGGCGGTATGGGCGACACACATGGCAGGCGAGGGTCGAGGAACCGGCTCAGCATACCACGCCCGCGGCCCGTGTTCTGATCGTAGGGGCCGGCGATGCTGGGGACATGGTCTTGCGCGAGTTCGAGGCGCACCCTGAGCTGGGCAAGGTGGTCGGGCTGATCGACGACGACCCGGCCAAGCGGGGGTGCACCGTGCGCGGTAAGCGCGTGCTTGGCCCTGTGGCCACGATCGCAGATATGGCACGACGTACCCAGGCTACGCAGGCCGTCATCGCTATCCCGTCGCATGCTGCAGCCGTGACCCGTGCGGTCCTGTCCATTCTGGCTGACACTGATGTGCAGGTGCGGACCCTGCCGGGCATGTGGGAGCTCGTGGACGGATCCATCCACGTGGACGACCTGCGCCCGATCCAGCTGGAGGACCTGCTGGCCAGGACGCCGGTGTCTACGGACCTGGGGCCGGTGCGGGCCTATGTAGAGGGCAAACGTATCCTCGTGACAGGCGCAGGCGGTTCCATCGGCTCCGAGATCGTCCGGCAGGTGGCGCGGCTCAACCCGTCACAGCTGATTATGCTGGGCAGGGGGGAGAACCGCATCTTCCGCATCGACCGCGAGCTGCAGGAGCGCCAAGGCGTGACGTGTTCCGTGCCCGTCATCGGGGACATGCGCGATGAGGCCCGCATGACCTGGCTGTTCGATACGTACCGCCCCGACATTATCTTCCATGCCGCAGCACACAAGCACGTGCCGCTGATGGAGCAGAACCCAGAGGAAGCCATCCTCAACAACGTCGGAGGGACACGTACCCTCCTGCGGCTGGCTGTGTCGCATGGGGCCGAGCGCTTCGTCAACATCTCCACCGACAAGGCGGTCAACCCGATCAACTTCATGGGCGCGAGCAAGCGTGTCGCCGAGCTGGTGGTCCAGGTGAACGACGGGCGTGAGCGCCTGCGGGCGACCAGCGTCCGCTTCGGGAACGTGCTGGGCAGCACGGGCAGTGTCACCGATGCCTTTCAGAAACAGCTGCAGGAGACCCGCACGCTGCGGGTCACCGGCCCCAACATGGAGCGCTTCTTCATGCTCATCCCCGAGGCAGTGCAGCTGGTCCTGCAGGCCGGTGCGCTGACGCAGGGAGGGGACATCTTCATCCTGCGCATGGGCGAGCCCATCCGGATTCTTGACCTGGCACGCAGCTACATCAAGCTGGCTGGGCTGGAGGTCGGGCGCGACGCCAGCATCGTCATCACCGGCAACCGCGGCAACGAGAAGATGACCGAGGAGCTGTGGTCGTCCGTGGAGCACGTCGTGCCGACCAGCTACGAGAGCATCATGCGTGTCGAGTGTCCCGCGTGCGCAGACCTGGCCGTGCTTCGCTCAGCTGTCGACGCCCTGCTGGACGCCGCACGCAGTCATGACGCCACTGCCATGCGCGCCGCACTGCACGCCATCGACCCATCGATCAACATCCCGTAGACGACAGACAAGGACAAAAGCTGGATTCCCGCCTGCGCGGGAATGACGGAGCAGGGGATCTGGGTGGTTGCCGACGTTACCAGCGGCATGCCAAGGGAGCTGGCTTCCACCGGCGCGACCATCCTGAACATTGGACGACGCCACGTCATCTGGGGATGGCTGGAAAAACGCCGTCCAACGAGACGGTGGACCCGACTACGGTACTGGGTGGTTTCTGACATCAACCCGCGATGAATCAGTTCTCTTTGGGGGCAACCGACAGTCTGGCGGCGGGGTGACCCAGACCGAAGACAGGTCGCCTTGCAGATGAGTCCTCCGGTGCCGTCCGTTCACGCGCTCGCCCACTTGACAACAAAACGATCCCTAAGATAATTATCCCAGTAGGTTTCGGTTGTTCTCTTTGACGCTGGCACACGGACCGCAAGGTCATCGAAGTGACAGCGCGTGAAGACGGAGCAGATTAGCTCCCAGTCTCTGTGGTCGCCGTGGCGGCCATCACCCATGTTCTGTCTGCCCTGCTTTCGGCTTTTCTTGAACCTGCATGATTGAGCTGTCTTGTTCATATGGAACGATGGTCATTCGATTCTGGCGAACTAGAAGAATACATTGCGACATGGCTCTCCTTGGCTCGCGAAGGCGAAATTCCAATCAAGGAGATGGAGGGGTCAACAATGAAGAAACTACTTTCTGTATTGCTCGTGCTGGTTCTGGCCACCGTCCTGGCCATGCCAGGAGTATCGACTGTTAGTGCCGCCACGGCCAGCATGACCGTGGTGAGCGATGATATTGGGACCGACATCGCCATTACCAAGGTCTATAACAAGGCGGGAGGGATCACCTCGGTCGTCGACCGTAGCAGTTCACCGCTCCCGGTCGTCAGGGCTTCCGAGCCGTACGTCTACGCGGCGGAGCCACCCGATGCTACCGGCACGGTCTGGGACACCGGCATCGCGTGGTTCCAGGCGAACGGATCTTCAGCCGACTGGATCTGGGAGACCCGTCTTTCCAATGGCCCGGCAAGCTATTCGCCGGCTGACCCCCTGTTTGACCCACTTGCTGACGTCAATGGGCGGGTCGTACTGTTTCGGACGGCATTCACCGTCCCTGGCAACCCGGTCACCGCGACTCTTCGAGTCGCCGCGGACAACGGCTACGAAGTATGGGTGAACAACGGTACCCACTACCGCAGCCCGGCTCTGAGTGGGGCAGGGTGGGAGATGTCGAATCTGCGTGAGGGGAGCCTGCCCGGTTCCGCCTGGAAGAGTCTTGGTACGTATTCATCTCTTGTTGTAGACCTTGTCAGCGGCACCAACACGCTGTATGTCTTGGCGGGTAACGAGTACTACGCGCCTGACGACGGCAACTATGGAACACCAGCATGGTACAACAACCCCGGCGCCACCATCTTCCAGCTGGACGTAGAATACCAGGCGACCGGCTACACGCACACATGGGGGTACTGGAAGACACACTCGTCACGCGGACCTGCACCATACGATGATACTTGGGCGATTCTGGGTGAGAACACCCCGTTCTTCCTTAGCGGAAAGACATACTTCGGCGTTCTGCAGGAGAACGTCAGCGGTGGAGACGCCTACTACCAGCTTGCTCACCAATACGTCGCGGCGAAACTCGATACGCTGGATGGAGCGTGGATGCGCGGAGACGTTCAGACTGCCTTTGATCAGGCGACAGCACTGCTCAGCCTCTACACGCCCGCCGAAGTCATGAGTTTCAAGAAGGGGTTACCTGCTCAGAAGGCTATTTTCACGCAGTTTAATCAGCTTGCCGGCATCTTGGACGCGTACAACAACGGCAACATGGGGACTCCTCATGCTCCCTAGCCTCTAGACGCGATACGCGCATGTTTCTTCCGGGGCGGGGATAGCACCCCGCCCTTTCTGCTTCCAGGACAGCATCTCAACTTATCGGCGAGAAGAAGGAGTCCGTTGTCCAGTACGTCGAACTGACGGCTGGACGTCATCCAGTGTGTTCATTTGAGCGGGCGGGAAGGTCGTACCTTACCTGAACCGTCCTTGCAGGTCAACGTCAGGTATGAAGCGGAAAATGAGAGATGGTTCGTACGACGAGCGGCGGCAGGAAAGCCAGGGGGCGTTTTGAATATGGACGGTAGGGGTAGCTTGACAGACTGCAGGTCGGCGGACAACGAGACTGGATCGGCATCCCTGCCCCGTATTTCGGTGATTACGCCTGTCAGGAATGGCAATCCCTATCTGCTGGACCTCTTGGAGAGTGTACAGAAGCAGGACTACCCATTTGTTGAGCACATCGTCATCGACGATGGATCGGATGATGGAGGTTGGACGCTGCAAACGCTCCAGGCATCGGCCGGCATCCGGTGGTGGGGTCACCCCAACTGTGGTCAGTACCCCACTCAGAACGAAGGACTCAGGGCGGCAACTGGGGATTTGGTGACGATCATCTGTGCCGACGACATGTATGCGGGCTCGGGTGCGCTGTCCGCCGTTGCGCGCGCTTGGCATCCTGGAGTCAAGGTGTTGTATGGTGACAGTCTCGAACTGGATGCCGGCGGTGCACCCTTGCCCTATCAGGTTACGGGACATGGGCCGCTGTTTTCCAGCGATCTCCTGACGTGGTGCGTTGTCCGACACAGTTCGGTGTTCATCGATCGACAGTTCGTCATGAACAGGAGACTCTGGTTCGATGAGTCCTTTCACCTCTGTGGCGATTGGGAATGGCTGATACGCGTATTCGCAGCAGCGAGGGACGACATACTCTATGTCCCGGGGAGGCTTGGGGCGTACAGGAATCATGCACTGCAGACCTCGCAGCAATCGTGGTACGCGAAATCGGTCGATACAGAGCGCATGAGAGTGTTTGCTATGTACGGTGGCAGTGTCACCGCCTATCGTTACGCCATGCGGAGCACGGTATGGCCGCGTCGCTGGCAGAAAGCGCGCGGCCTGATGCGTGCAGGCGATCTCCGTGCGGTCTGCAGATGGCTGTTGGCAGCAGTCAAACGCTGCCTTGCGGTCAGGACGAGCGCGTAGGCAGCATGGTGAAGCTTCCATCGTGTTCTGCGAGCTGTTGCTTCAAATGCCAGACTCGACCGCAGGTGGATGACTTGCAGAGGGAGAGGCCCCGTGAATGAGGTCATGAGCAGCAGGACGAGAGTCGTTGTCCTGGGGTCGCGCGGACTGGCCGGCCACATGATTCTGGACTACTTGTCGAGAATAGACCACTTTGAGGTGGTCGGCATCGACCGCGGGCCTGCATCTCGTTTTGTTCAGATTCGCGCTGACGTCGAGAGTTCGAGCCGGCTTCTGTCTGTGCTGACGGCGGTGAAACCGGCAGTTGTCGTCAACTGCATAGGTGTTTTGAATGCCGCTGCAGATGCTGACCTCAGGCGTGCTATCCTGCTGAACAGCTATTTGCCATACGAATTGGCAGCCTGGGGAGACGGCCTCGGCTTCAAGCTCATTCACCTGAGCACCGATTGCGTCTTTGCTGGGAACACCGGTGACTACACTGAAACAGCTGTGCCGGACGGTACGACTGCTTACGCGCGCACGAAGATGTTGGGAGAAGTACAATCGGGCCGTCACCTGACATTTCGGACGTCCATCGTCGGTCCCGAGATCCGACCAGACGGGAACGGACTCCTGGAGTGGTTTCTTCGGCAAACCGGAGTTGTGCCGGGGTATGCCGGTGTCCAGTGGACCGGCGTCACATCACTGGTTCTGGCAAGAGCGGTGGAGGCAGCCATCTCGTCTGATCTGTGTGGACTGTATCACCTGGTCTCGGACACGTCAATCTCGAAATATCGGCTGTTGAAGGAAATGGCCAGAGCCTTCGGCGTACACGGGATCCGGATTGTCAGACAGCAGAGACCTCACAGCCGTCGGACTCTCATCTGTACGAGGACGGATTTCGACTTCCGGGTTCCGGACTACCGCTCCATGCTGGAGGAACTGGCCAGGACCGTGGAAGACTGGCCGGAGCTTCGATGGTCGCTGCATTGAACCATCGTTGTGCCATGAGCTTGGCTGGGGATGGTTGATGCACGTTCTGTTCATTCCCTCGTGGTATCCCACTCCTGGACAACCCAGCTTGGGACCGTACTTTGTCGACCAAGCGCTTGCCGTACTGGCGCTCGGGGTCGAAACCGGCGTCTGTTACCCTGCACTGCGGTCATTGCGAACGCTGTCTCTTTTCTGCATTGCCCAGAACCACTTTCAGTGGACCTGCGCTGACGATGCCGGCGTGCATACGGTACTCCTGCACGCGTGGAACCCGGTCATTCCGCATATCCGTGCCACAATGTTCGTCCAAACCAGCCTGCAAGCATTCAGGATCTATGAACAGAGGTACGGAAGGCCCGACATTATCCATGCCCAGAGTGCCCTGTGGGGAGGCGTTGCTGCCATGCGACTTTCCAGGCAGACAGGCATCCCCTATGTCGTCACCGAGCACTCATCGGCCTATCACCGAAAGATGAACGGGCGATGGGAGCCGTGGATCGTACGGTGCCTTGGTGGCGCAGCGCGGACCATTTGCGTCAGTTCGAGCTTGGCACACGACGTCTCTGCCGTGGCGCCGGATGTACCCATTACCGTCATCCCGAACATGGTCGATGCAGAGTTCTTCACTCTCCCTCCTGCGCCCAGAGTCTCGCCACAGCATAGCTTCCTGACCGTAGCCAATCTGAACAGCAACAAGGGGATAGACACGCTGCTGGAAGCGTTCGCTCTCTACCGGCGAGCGGGCGGCTCGTGGACTCTGAACATAGGCGGCCAAGGTCCCCTGTGGCTGAACCTGATGTATCAGGTACAGCATCTGCTTCTGGAGGACGCGGTGCGCTTCCTGGGACCACTGACACGGATTCAGGTGCGGCAGGCAATGTGGGAGGCCTCGGCCTTCGTTCTTGCGAGCAGGGTCGAGACATTTGGCCTCGCAGTAGCCGAGGCGCTGGCGACCGGCCTGCCCGTCGTCGTGACTCGCTGCGGAGGGCCTGAGGACTTCGTCACGCCCAATGACGGACTGCTCGTGGAGATCGACAACCCTCATGCGCTAGCAGAGGCGCTGACGGAGGTTGCTGAGTCGCGCCGACTCGAGGATGATGAAGGCCGCAGGAAACGCTGCGTCAGCCGATTCGGTTCCACCAAGGTAGGAAGACAGCTCCTCGACGTCTATACCCAGGTTGTGGGCTCCCCCAAGACCAAGTAGTGGACATCGACCAAGCCCACGAAATGTCGGTCGTCGACGTCCTGCTGGACGCCGCGCGCAGTCATGACGCAAACGCCACGCGTGCCGCACTGCACGCCATCGAGCCGTCCATCAATATCCCATAGACAAGAAGAGGCAAATACAAAGGATGGATTCCCGCCTGCGCGGGAATGACGGAGCGATATGGGGTCAGCTGGTAAACAGCGGCCAAAGTGGCAAGTTCAGCACCTGAGACCTGGCAAGGAATGGATTCCCGCCTTCGCGGGAATGACAGACGACTACCTGCTCCGCAGCCGGCGAGCCAGACCTTTGAAGCGGTCCATGATGGCCTGCCAGCCGTCGAGGTGCAGGGCGATGCTGCACACCGCGTAGGCAAGGACGGCGACGCCACAGACAGCCATGGTGCGGAGGAGCAGTGGAATGAACGCCGTGACTGGGGCGATCCAGCTGAGGCCCAGCCAGGCGATGAGTCCGACGGGGACGGTCGCCAGCAGGGTCCTGAGTATCTGGGCCCAGAGCGGGTACGCCCGGGTGTGCCGGTCCTTCGCGCGGAAGTAATGGCGCAGGAGGAGGGCGTAGATGATCGTGCCCAGCGTGACGGTGATGGTGGTGGCGAGCGCGATACCCGCAGCCCCCAGATACCTGCTGAGGATGATGTTGCCGGCCATGTTGGCACCCACGATGCCTAGACCGACGAGGAGAGGCGTCACCGTGTTCTTGAACGCATAGAAGACCTTGGCCAGGATGGGCAGGACCGCTTGGAACACGAGACCCAGGGCATACATCTGGACGCAGGCGGCCGTGATGGTGGTCGCCGTCGTGTCGAAGGCCCCACGCTGGAACAGCAGGCGGGTGATGGGTGTTGCCAGGACCACGATGCCCACGGACGACGGGATGACGATGTAGGAGAGAAAAGCCACGGTGCGCCGTACCTTGTCGTCCATGGCATACAGGGCCGAGCCGTCCACGGCCATGGCTGAGAAGGCCGGGAAGGTCGCCGTCGCGATGGGGCCGGCAAGCAGGGTAATCGGGATGGTCCAGACGCGGTTGGAGAAACTGAGCGCCGCGATTGCCCCCTCCGGCAGGAGGGAGGCGACCCAGCGGTCCACCATGACGTTGAGGGTGCCCACGCCACCCGCGAGCACCAGCGGCATGAGCAGGGCGGCAAACTGCAGGATGGCGGGCCAGTCCATGTGCCGGACGTCGAAACGCCTCAGGAAGCCATACCTCTTGCTGGCCACGAGGATGACCAACGGGACGAAGCTCACGACGGCCAGCAGTGTCTGTCCCAGTGTCCAGGCATGGATGCCCAGGCGGGAGGAGAACACGAGCAGACTGACCACCACGGCGACGTTGCCCAGAAAGGTCCACATGAGTGCGACGAGGAAGCTGCTCTCGGCCTGCAGGAGGCCCGTGAACAGGCCGGTCATGATGAGCATGAAGCCCATGGGGACGAGGAGGCGCGTCACCTGCACGGCCAGGTCGTAGCGGGCGCCCTCGAAGCCGCGGGCGAAAATGTGCACCAGCTGGGGGGCAAAGACCCACACGCCCACGCACACGAGCGCGAAGATGGCACTCCACACGAGCGTCACCTGGTCGACCAGCAGGCGGGCACGTTCCGGGTCCTCCCTCTTGTGGCCCAGATACCAAGGCACAATGAGCGTGCTGAGTCCTCCCGCGAAGAGGCCGAGTACCAGGCCGGGGACCATCATGCCGACAAGGAAGGCGTCCGTCTGGCCGGTGGCGCCGAACTGGCGTGCGATGACCACCTCGCGGGCAAAGCCGACGAATTTGCTGAGGAACGTGACCACAGCGATGAGCACCGCCGCCTGGGCCACCGACTGCTTGTGCAGGAGGCGGGTCAGGGACGATCGGCGCGACGTATTCGTTTTCTGGTCGTTCTCGGGCATTACAGAGGTGCCTCCCCTTCTGGAGATAACTTCAACAGTATAGTGGCGACCCATGCGCTGTCCACTTGTAACAAGGGACAGTCGTAGTTGTTGTAACATGCTGTCGCCCGATGGAAGAAAGGCCGGATTCCCGCCTCCGCGGGGATGACAGAGGCACAAACAGACGACCTCAAGTGCGCCGTCATACCTGTAACATGTTTAGAGAATCAAGGATTTCTCTAATCGTTGCACATATGTCCGAAAAGAGAATGTCTCTGGCGTAATCGAAGTCGCTTTGGTAGTCATGCCAACGCCTATTCATGACCTCACTGTCACCTACCGTCTGCAGAATTTCGCTGTAGCGTTCCATGATGGATAGAGAGTTCCTCTTGGTGGCCGTTGCAACGAGAGCCATGTGCAGAGTATCAAGGTTGATATTCTGCCACTGGAGTTTGCGAAGGATGAAAATGTCATAGTAGTCTCTTGAACGGGTGTTCTGGTCGCCACGAGAGATGACGGTTTCCAGTTTCTCAGCCATCACTGTCTCGAGGTTATAGGCCAGGATCTTTATGCTGCGCGGCTCAAGGAGCAATCTAAACTCGTAGACTACTTCACGAGGAGTAATCTGATCACCTGTGGTGATATCGATTTTGAGTGGCACGACCATTGGCAGGTATGTTGCGTCAAGCATCACACGCAGCCCCGAATACTCATCACCTTCGCGGATTTCCTCAATACGTTTCACGGAGAAGGTGATGTCATCACTGAGCGAAATGCCACAGATTTCTTCAAACATATGCCTTACGGGATCCTGGTCAACTGCCAAGCCTCGGATGGTTGCATCCATATCCATTGTGGCGCGAGTATCCAAGCCTACCATCGCAGCAATGAGGAAACCACCTTTGAGAATGAAGTTGGAATGATACTGCGAGACCGATATGCGTTCCAGCAAACGCTCTAACATATAGTTCTGCATGACGATTTGAGCCGAAATGTTCTTGCTCTTTGAAATGTTGTTAATGGTGGCTTTTAGCTGCATCGCGTTTTTCAAACAAGCACCTCCAAGTATGACTGCAATTTCTTCCCCACACGGAATATCTTCGCATACTCAGAAAGCAACGGAATGTCTTGTTGCTTCAGGCGGGTATATCGCCTAAATGCGTCTGCGAGGACCTGTATATCGGTGTTGCTTCGACCTCTCAGTAGATCGCACAGAGTTCGCTCCGCATTATAAACACGGATGGGATTTCCACCGGGGGATTTGGTCCAAACAACACCAATATCGAAGTGTTCTTTCTTCACTCGAATGTATGTCACATTCTCTTTTTGTAGAGACGTGGTGTTGTATCCGAGTGGAAATGTCATTGAGAACTTGATCGGTGTACGGTCAGTCAAATCATGAATAAATAGAGCGGTTTCGTGAGAGAAAATGCCTCGTCTAAGTCGCGTTTGGAGACCATACATTTCATCGTTGAGAACAGTTGGTATTACGTAGACGCCGCGTTCCACATGTTCAAGCAAGCCCTTGTCAACGAGACCCTTCAAATGTCCGCGCAAGATCCCGGCTTTGGTCACCTCCGCGGTCGTTACTGTGCCGTTGTTCTTGTGTGCCATTTGAAGAATTCGATCTGCGTAACTCATGATTGCTCGCCTCCAACAAGACTCTTCTGGAAAAAGCAGTATTGACTTTCTTGCACAGTATTATACAAAAAGTGTGCAAGAAAGTCAATGACAAGCGAACGATATGAGGTCAGCTGGTAAGGAGCGGTCAAAGTGGTAAGTTCAGGGCCTGAAACGGAGACGTGGATTCCCGCCTCCGCGGGAATGATGCAATCTGGTAGGAATGACGGATCAAGGACTGGATTCCCGCCTGCGCGGGAATGACGATTGGCCCTATTCTCCGAGGCACTGGGCAACCGAAATGCGCGTCGCCGTGAGTGACACGTCGTAGGTGGAGGCCATGCGCCGCGCTAGCTGGTCGAGCGTTGCCTCGGACGGCCCCAGGCCTCCGGCATGGGCCTGGATGAGCACGGTGACACTGGCGAGGACCGCCGCATGCGGGAGCAGGAGTTCGGCCGCGAAGGCGTCACAGACATGCTCGCGCCAGCACTGGTCGGGCAGGGCGTCGAGATAGCGGCGCAGGAGGATCTCGCTGAGCTCGTGTGCCAGGGTGAAGCGGTAGCGCGCCGGCTCGTCACGCCGCAAGCCCTCCCGGATGGCGGTGTAGGCTTCACCGTGCTCAAACACCGTACAGCCCAGCACGCCCGTCGTCAGGGGGAAGTCGTCGAGGGACGTGCACACGTCGTCGGCCAAGGCATCCAGGTCTGCGACGGTTGTCCCTGCGATGACCCGGGGAAAGTGCTCGCGCACGTGCTGGGCATACGCCATCAGGCGTGGTGGGAGGCACGTTCTATCGGCCACGCTTGCCCCGCTGTGGCCGGGCATTCCGGATATAGGAGATGAAGGCGTGCACTGCCTCGATGTCGTTTGTCGAAAGGTCTCCCTGGTGACGCAGTGCCACGTCCAGTTCGTCCCGGGGCTCCATGGGCTGCTCCTCCCGCATGAGGTCGGCCACCTCGACGCCAAACGCGGCGGCCACCTTCGCGGCGGTCCGCAGATTGGATGACTCTCCCTCGAGGATGCCCCCGACGGCGCCGGGGGAGATGCCGGCAGCTGCAGCCAGTTCTCGTTGACTCCAGCCGCGTTGTGCAAGTAGTGCCTGGACATTCTCCTTGAACCCCATCATCTGCTCCTTTCACATTGCATGAGGAAACGCAAGCGCTTCAGTCGTGGCGAGCCATGCCGTGTACCGGGGCTCCCGCCGCGTAAACCCTCACCAGGACTGTCCTTCAGTATCGTGCCCTTGTGGTGGCTACCATATTATACACGACAGTGCAAATAAGTACACATAAGAAAATGCTGGGAGTACTTGCGTTGTTCAAAGATTGTGTAAAATTATGCACACCAAGGAGAGTTGGCGTGAAAAGAAATGATGCCTGGTTCGTACCACTGTATGACGGTTTGCGCCCTGCCATCGTCGGCATGGCGCGCAACTACGCACGGACGTGGGGGCTGGACGCCGATGACCTGATGCAGGTCGCCGGGTATGCGCTCTGGTCCTGTTGCAGCCGCTACCGGGACCGCCCGCTGGACGAGCAGCTGCGCATCGGCAACACGGTGGCGAGGCGTACGATGCTGCACTGGTGCGACCACGAGGGCCATGCGCCCACGCATCTTGGCACAGCAGGGACGGCACCATGGTTCACTGCCGGCGCCGGCGAAGCCTTTCTGGCACCTCAGGAGGAATGATGAGCGACCTTGCGGCGCGCCCGACAACGTCGGACATTGCGGGGCGGGTCACTCTCGGCCTCAGCATGATCGACAGGGGGAGGGCTGCCATCATCCGTGACCGCTTCTGGCGCGAGCGCACGTGGCCGGTCATTGCGAAGGAGCGCCACTGCTCTGTGACGACGGCCGTCAAGCGCTTCAAGCAGGGCATGGACGACCTGAGGCGCGCCATCTTGCTGGTCGAGGGCAGATTGCCGGAATGACGCAACGCCGCGGAAATGGCGGGGAGGGAAGAGGGTCCTTTTCTCGTCGTCCCCGCGAAGGCGGGGACCCATGCGTCATGGCACGACTGGATTCCCGCCTGCGCGGGAATGACAGACCACAGGATGGATTCTCCCCGTCGAGGGGGTGATGCCATGGGCGGGGCCGGCAGGCGCCTTCTGGGACAGGCATTGATTGTCGGTCCGAAGCGGACATCTTACGAGGCTGGCAGCATCAACTGCTTGGCGCTGTCGTGCCTGAAAGAGGCAGCCACGATGAACGATGTGGCGAAACCAGTCCATGTACAGGAGCCCTTCATCGTGAATCTTCCTTCGCACACATCTTGTGACAGCCTGCAGACATTGCTGGAAGACTCCGGAACGTCAGGACGCCGTGAGCAGCGTAGCGTTGACAGTCTATCCGTGTGGCCTAGAATAGTTGTGGAAGACAGCCCCGTGGCCTGCGCGCACTGCGGTCTTGGCGTCGCCTGAGGTCCGTGTCCCTGGAGGTTCCATGAGAAAGCTCGTTGCCTTGCTGACTGTTCTTGCAGTCATGACGTCGTTCCTCGTCGGCCCGACTCATGACACAGCTTCTGGCAGCTCTCTTCCGGTCAAGGCTGCTACCTCGGCCGAGTACGCAGCTGTCCAGCCGGGCAACGTCCTGCCAGGGGTGGCTGCACGACCCCTGGGGTTTGTCCATTCACCTGTCGACCTGTCACACCTGACTTCGTTCCAGCCGAACGATCAGAACGTCCTCACAGCCCCTGCACAGTACGACCTGCGGACACTCGGCCGTGTCAGCCCGGTCAGGGACCAGGCCAACTGCGGCTCGTGCTGGGCATTCGCGACCTATGGGTCGCTTGAGTCTGTCGTGTACCCGACTGAGCAATGGGACTTCTCCGAGCAGAATCTGAGAAACCTCGCCGGCTTCGACTATGGGACCTGCAGCGGCGGTGACGCGCCAATGTCCATCGCCTACATGACACGGTGGGCCGGGCCGGTGCGAGAGGTAGATGACCCATACAACCCAGCAGTGTCGGTATCGCCGTCGGGCCTGACCGTGCCACGGTACCTCTCGGACGCTCTGGCGATCCCTGACCGGTCGGGCTCTCTCGACAACGCTGCTCTGAAATCGGCCGTGCAGCAGTGGGGGGCAGTCTATACCTCCATGCTGTGGCTGGATGGGTCTTACGCTGCCGGAACACACTCCTACTACTATGGTGGCGGGCTTGGGAGCAGCAACCATGCAGTTGCGATTGTCGGATGGGACGACTCCTACAGCCGCTGGAACTTCGGCACCACGCCTGCGAGTGACGGGGCCTTCATCGTCAGGAACAGCTGGGGGACGGGATGGGGTGAGGCCGGCTACTTCTATGCGTCCTACTACGACACCGTGATCGGACACGACAACTGGGTCTTCGTCCTCGGGACGGGCACGTCGGCGGACACGCATAACTATGGTTACGACGACCTTGGATGGGTCGGGTCTCTGGGGCTCGGTAGCCCAACTGCGTGGGGAGCCAACGCGTTCACGCTGGACGCCGGCAGCGGCTCCGAGGTCGTCGACCGCGTCGGGTTCTACACGACCGGCAGCGGAGCATCATACACCCTGCGCATCTACGGCACTGTTTCCGGGGCTGTGTTCTCCGACCTGCTGGCGCAGGAGTCGGGCGTCTGTGCCGAAGCGGGATACCACTCTGTCTCTCTGGCCTCGCCCGTGACAGTTGCACATGGACAGAGGATCGCCGTGGTCGTCGGGCTAACGACGCCTGACTACAACTATCCCCTTGCCTACGAGTACCCTGAAGTGGGATACTCATCAGCCGCGCGTGCCGCGGCGGGACAGAGCTACTACAGCACCAACGGCACCTCATGGAGCGATTTGACGTCATGGTCGTCAAACGCCAATCTGTGCATCCGGGCATTCACGCGCGACGCTGTCATCGCCGTTCCTCCCTCCACTCCGATCCTCTCCTCCCCGGCAAGCGGCAGCACGACCGGCTCCCTCACCCCGACCCTTGCCTGGATCTCCGCAGCGGGCGCCTCCTCCTATACCCTGCAGGTCAGCCTGAGTGCCACCTTCGGGACCACGGTCGTGAACCAGAGCACCACCGGGACCTCCTGCACGACACCCTCCCTCGTCGCCGCTACCCTCCACTACTGGCGTGTGAACGCGACGAACGCCGCCGGCACCTCGGCCTGGTCCGGCACCTGGAGCTTCACCACCCCCGCGGCTCTTTCGGGCGTCACGCTCCTCACTCCTGCAGACGGCTCGACGGTTGCCGCGCTGACTCCGACCTTCACCTGGGCAGCGTTCCCCTCTGCCACCCGGTACGTCTTCCAGCTCTCCACCACGCCGTCCTTCACCTCCTACGTCGTGAGCACGGGCACCCCCGGTCTCTCCTGGACCCTGTCCTCTCCCCTGACCGCCGCCACGATCTACTACTGGCGCGTCAAGGTCTTCCTGACCGACGGCAGCATCCTCGTCTCGAACGCATGGAGCTGCAGAACACCATGAAGCTCCTGTCATCGTCGGACGCAGCGGCACGAACGGCCGCCTGTATGCATCGGGGCGGGTCCGAGTGCTGATACGCCGCATTCGCAAGCTGGCACATCGCCTGTCGGAGGCACGACCTCTTATTCATTGACGCCATTGATTGGGGTCAGCTGGTAATTAGTGGGCAGAGTGGTAAGGTCAGCACCTGAGACGGAGCGAGGAATGGATTCCCGCCTGCACCGAGAGCACCCCTCGCCTTGAACAAAAGGGCTCGGGGGGGGGAATGACGGAACCTCACCGGACTCGCCGGGACCTCTGGCGGTCTGACTGCAGTGGTAATCACACCTGCGCATGAACGTCAGTTTTGAAGAGGAGATTGCCAAACTTACATAGCTTGCTATGCAAGGAGCTGGTTGACTTGTCTAGCAAGATATGTATGATGCTCACAGGAGGCCCTGCATGAGCATCATCATTCGCAAGACGGGCAACAGGGAGTATGTGTACGTGGCGCACCGTGACGGGGTGCGCATGATCCAGTCCTACATCGGTCCGCTCGCTCGGCCCGAGGTGCGGCGGAGGGTCGAGGCGGCACAGCGGGCGATGGCGATGCCTCCGCATAGTACGCGCCTGTTCACGGGTGCGGATCCTGGCGAGCTCCACCTGCAGAGGAACGCTGCTTCCATCATCGCGTGTCTGCTGGAGCGAGGCGACATGGAGGATTTGAGGTGGCTCGCGTATGTCTACCCTGCGAGCGCTATCATCGACGCGGTCCTCTCCGCCGATGTGTTGTCCCCGAGAGCGCGCAACTTCTGGCTCGTGTGGTTCGAGGTGCCCGATGCATCCTGAGTGCGTTGAGGAGAAGGCGCGCATCCTGATGAGCCGGCTGGGACCGACCCTCGGCATGCATGGAGGGGTCCTGGCAGGGGGGACGGGGTTAGCGCTGCACCTGGGGCAGTGCATCTCGGGCGACTTGGAGTTCTTTGCTCAGCGTGCGTTCAGACCGTCGGACATCCTCGAGGAATTGCGGGCGCTTGCCGGCGTTGTAGAGTCAGTGGCGATGGGGGATGACGCAATGACCGTGCAGGCAGACGGCGCACGGCTCTTGCTGATGCAGACCACAGCGCGCTTCGCGGAGCCTACCACAAGGGTGAACGGTTGCGACGTGGCCGGTGTCATGGATATTGCAGCTATGAAGCTCATGACTATTGTACAGAATGGCACCCGCAGTGACTTCGTGGACTTGTATGTCGTTCTCCAGGCTCTCCCCTTCCGCCGGGTAGCGCGCAATGCGTTGGAGCGGTATGGCATGACCGCCCTCGAGCCGCTTGTCGTCGGCAAGGGACTCGTATGGTTCGAGCACGCCGATGTTCAGGGGGACCCCGTCTACGTCGGGACTCCTGTCAGATGGGATCACATCAAGGACTTCTTTCGGTCGAGCCTGCGGCAGTTCGTGTTCGACCTCGACGCTGAGCGGCAGGCCCTGGAACGGGGTTAGGTCGCCTGGATCAGTGGCACAATTGCGTCGACATTCATGACCTTGCCGTACGTGCCATCCAGCGCAGCCAGGAAGGCCCGCTGGACCATGGCCGCAGGCACCGTTTCTCCAGCAAACGACAGGTCCCGCGTAGCACACGCGTCTGCAGCGACGATGCACTCGAACCCATAGTCGCGGGCAGCGCGCGTCGTGGCGTCGATGCACATGTGCGTCATCATGCCGCAGATGATCAGACGTGAGACCTGATCCGTCCGCAGCAACTCCAGCAGGTTCGTGTCCCGGAAGGAGTTGGGGTAATGCTTGCGGACGACGGCTTCGCCAGGCAAGGGCCTGATGCTGGTGTAGAGACTCACGCCGGGAGAGCCCGGCCTGAACGAGGTCGCATCGGGGTCCACGGATACGTGCTGGATGAAGACGGCTGGCAGGTGGTTGTACCGGAAATGGGCGAGCAACTTTCGGGCCTGAATGGCTGCTTCGACAGGGCCCTCGAGGGGCATGGCGCCGCCGGAGAAGTACTCCCTCTGAATGTCGACGAGCAGGAGAGCGGTTTTCACTGATCAGACTTCGAACCTACCACTCTGACCGCTAATTACCAGCTGACCCCAAAGAGAATGTACCACTCTGAACTATTTACCAGCTGACCCCAAAGGGCATTCGAGGGCGGCGATCTTGTCGAGGCGTGGCTGGTGACGCCCACCCTGATAGGTCGCGTTCAGCCAGGTGACCACGCAGTCGAGCGCAACCTCCTCGGCTGTCGTCCGACCGCCTAGTGCAAGCACGTTGGCGTTGTTGTGTTCCCTGGCCATCCGTGCCGTGTAGCCGTCGTGGACCAGCGCGCAGCGAATGCCGGTGACTTTGTTGGCCGCAATGCTGGCACCGATGCCGGTACCGCAGATGACGATGCCGACTGTGGTGGCGTCTGCCATGACCTTGTGGGCCACTGCGGCTGCGAAGTCGGGATAGTCGACGGCATGGTCACTGCTGTCGGTGCCCATGTCCTCAACCTCGTGACCCTTGAGCGTCAAGGCATGGATGAGGAACGACTTGAGGCGAAATCCACCGTGATCAGAGCCAATGACGATCTTCATGTGCTCACCTCGGTCTGAGAAATGGGATGCGAAGAGACAGCAGCGCAATGAGCAATCCAAGCGCCATGCCTCCGAGTACTTCGAACAGGGTATGACCGATCAGCTCGGTGAAGTGTTTGTAGTCGAAGCGGTCCCACAGCTTGAACTCTTCGAAAATGGCGTTCAGGGTCCGCGCGTGTCTGCCGACTTCCTGCCGGACGCCTGAGGCGTCGAACACGACGACGCCGCTGAAGATCATACAGATGGCAAACAGGGGGGACGCGAAGCCTTCCGAGAATCCCACCATGGCCGTGAGGGCCGTGACGCTGGCGCTGTGCGAGCTGGGGAAGCCGCCGTTGGAGAAGAGGAGGGGCCACTTCCATTCATGATACTCGCCGTAGTGGATGAGTGGCTTGATTCCCTGTGCAACAAGGTCCGCGATGATTGCAACAATCAGGATCTTGTTGTCCCAGAGGTTGTTCACGCTCACCCCTTCAACTGGCATTGATAATCCACACGAAGAGTATACAGTGATGGGGTAGTTTGTAAACGCGCACCAAGGCGGCGGATCGCATCAGTCCTTGCAGCCGCCCACGCTCATAGGAGGATACCTGTGTCAACACTTGCATCGACAACGACTGCGGCTCCGGCTACACCGACGAGCACGGGGCCAAGCTTTTTCGTCCTGCTGCTCTCCGGCCTTGCCGTCATGTTCCTGGGCAACCTGCTGGGGCGCTTCCTGTCCACGCGTACCGGCCGGACGGTCAGCCGCAAGCTCTATTTTATGATCACCATACCCATCATGATTGTCTTTGTTCTGGTCGTGTTCGCAATGGGCAGGAGCCTGTCCCCGATCGGGCAGTATGCCCTGTTCGCCGCCTACATCCTTGGCTTCTCGATCCTCGGCGGGTTTGTCGAGGCTCCCCCTATGCCAACGCGTACTAGGGGACCGTCCAGCAATGCGAATCCCGGTGAGGAGCTGCCACACATGACGACGGGCAGTGACACCGTCGAAGGCGAGGGAAAGGACATCACGCAGGACTCGCCCGTCGACGACAAAACCGAGCACCACCATCACTGATCCTTTGGGGTCAACTGGCAAGTAGCCACAGAAGTGGCAAGTTCACAACCACCCCGCTCCCCTGGAGCGGGGTTTCCTCATTTACGGGTTCAGCTCCGCTCTCGTCACGTCATGTCGATGAGGTTGCGGATGGTCTGCTCGACGGCGCGCATGGTCGCGTCGCCAACGTGGCCAAGGCGTTCCAGAAGACGGCCTTTGTCGACGGTGCGCATATGAGTGGCCTTCGTCTTGGAGTCGTGTTCGGTGCCACCTTCGCCCCTCGGCACGAGGACTTCGAATATGGGCGTGACCTCGTCCAGTCCCTGCGAAGTCAGCGGGACGACGAGCACCGGCCAGGCGAACGCGTTGTATTCATCGCGGGAGATCACGACTGCAGGGCGCTTCTTCTGGATCTCCTTCCCACACGTCGGGTCGAAGTTGACCAGCCAGACGTCACCCTTGCGCAGTGGTTCCATCGTCGATCCCCCCGTCCAGTTCCGAGCACAGCGCCCGGTCGGATTCCGACTCCCTCGTGCAGTAGTCCCGTATCTGTGAGGCGACATCACACTGTCGCGAACGGGCGACGTGTGCCTGCAGTGCCTCTCTGACGAACGCCGACTTGTTGCTGTGCCTGCGGAGCTCCTGGTACAGCTCGTCGGGCAGGGTTACCGTGATCCTTCGCTGTGGCATGGTTCCTCCCTCAATTCGTGAGTTGTCCGACTCATCATGGCGCAATCGCGGCCCTCGTCAACGTCTCTGTGTCGCTGAGAGCCCCAGTGATTTGCGCCTTCGCCTGCATGCGCTACAATGCGGCCAGGCGAGGAGGAATTTGGATGACTGCGAAGCCCGAGGAACGACATATGCCGCTCGTGCCCATCCTGATGCACATCTGTTGCGCCCCGGATGCCACTGTGCCGGTCGTGCGTCTGCGGGCGAAGGGGTACGAGCCGGTCGGGTTCTTCTACGACCCCAACATCCACCCGAAGGAGGAGTACGAGCTCCGTCTCGAGCAGGCACGCAAACTTGCCTTCGTCGACAACTTCGAGCTGATCGTCGGTCCGTACGAGCCCGAACACTGGCTGGCGGCGACGCGTGAGTTCTGGCACGAGCCGGAGGGCGGCCTGCGGTGTCCCCGGTGCTTTGGGGTCCTGCTCGATGCCGCCGCGCACAAGGCGGCCGACCTTCAGATACCCGTATTCACGACGACCCTGCTCATCAGCCCGCACAAGGACGTGCATGTGCTGGAGCAGGTCGGGCGGGAGAAGGGGGCGCTGTACGGGGTCACGTTCCTGCCCGAGGCCTTCCGCAAGAAGGATGGCTTCAGGGAGTCGGTGAATCTCAGCAAGGAGTATGGCCTGTATCGCCAGAACTACTGTGGCTGCATCTACTCCAGGATAGAGTCCGAGCAGTGGCGCGCGGCGCATCCGCACGGCAGCTCCTGGTCGCGAGAGGACCCGAAGGACGGCTCCGGGAGTGGTGTGTCCCGCCGATAGATCGGCTCATCGCCCCCATTCCCGCCTTTCCCTCCGTCATTCCCGCGCATGCGGGAATCCAGTCCTGTCACGACGCATGGGTCCCCGCCTTCGCGGGGACGACGAAACAGCTGATCCTTTCCCTCCATGTAGGATGAGTCGATGCGGTGTCCTTGACATCATCTCCGTTCAGCGTATAGTTACAGGTGTTCGGTTACAGCAGGTCTCGCAGGAGCCCCGTGAACGAAAGTGCGAAAAGGGTTTGCTCTTGACAGGCCGAAGTAATCGAGTAGAATCAAAGTTTGTCGCCTCACCCCAC
>PNOG01000023.1 GCA_013824685.1 Coprothermobacter sp.
TCCCCGCCTGGGCCACCCGTGGCGAAGAGGTCGACGACCAGGACCTGGACAAGGCAGCACAAGAGTTTGCGGAGAAATTCTGATGGTTAGTCAGCGCAGAGCATCGACCATACACTGATTCATGAAGACACAAGAGGCGGCGCGCAGTTCGATCAACACGACCGAGTTTTGTTGCTGGGAGGGTCTATGGCACTGAGAGCACTGATTGAGGCGCGGGTACAGCAGTTCTTCAGAGACGACCCCGACTCCAGATTCGTGAGTGAGAACAAGAGATTTCTTGTGTACTGTACATGGACCCTGCTGAAGCCGGCTTCATTGGACTACGATCAGGTCGTGGCAGGTATCACTGACGACTCAGGCGATTGCGGGGTCGATGCAATCTACGTGTTCAGCTCGGGACAACTGTTGGAGGAAGACTCCGACCTAGACAGCATCACAGCCGATGCCCAAGTCGAGTTGAAGGTCGTACAAGTGACAACGGACAATGGGTTCAAGGAAAGCCAGATGCTGAAAACCAAAAGTGGCGTCGATGCCATCTTCAGCTATCGCGAACCTCTTGCTGGAAACGACGTGTTTCGCAGACGAGGGGAACTGGCAAGGAATGCCGTCAAACGCTGGGCTTCAGCCTCGAATGCCAACGCCTTGAGAGTAAACGTCTACTACATCTGCTTTGGAGATGCCAGCTCTGTCAATCAGAGCGTCTCGACCGTCGCGAAGAAGCTCGTTGCGTCTTTGGCAGGCAACTGCGCAGCAGATGCACGCGTGCACTACTTGGGTGCAAAGGAGGTCTTTGCACTTGGGTCACAGGACTCCTACTCTGGCGAACTGCGTTGCCGAGACGTCATTGAATACGTAGATCGGCAGAACAATCCTGGTTTGCTAGGCTGGCTTGGCATCGTCGATGTGAAGTCTCTCTTGGGTCTGCTCGCCAACGATCAGGGGCAGCTTGATCCCCGATACTTCCAATACAATGTCAGGGACTACTACGGGAATCAGAAGAAGGTGAATCGGAACATTGCTGAGACCCTGAAGTCAGAGGCGCGGCGGAACTTCTGGTGCTTGAACAACGGCGTGACGATCGTGTGCCGTCAAGGCAACAAGTTGGACAAGGATCTCACTCTGAGAGACTTCCAGGTAGTCAATGGATGCCAAACAGTAAACGTTCTAAATGAGTGCCGTGGAACACTTGAGAACGATGACTCGTGTCGCGTCGTTGTCAAAATCATCCAGACGACAGACGAGCAGGTGGAGGCAGACATAGTAGATGCCACCAACTCCCAGACTGCTGTGCTGGGTACTGCTCTACATGCGAATGAGCCTATCCAGAAGGCAATTGAGGCACACTTCTTGGGCTACCATCCGTACACTCTCTACTATGAAAGGCGAATCAACTTCTATCGCCGGAGGCTGAAGCCGGCATCTCGGATTGTACCTGTGATACGTCTGTTCCAAGTCATGTACAGCATATTCTGGAGAAGACCAGGCCAATCGCGCAACAACCCGTCCAGAACGTTTGAGGACAACTACGGAAAGGTCTTCGACGTCGACTACGACTACGACGCCTACTTGATTGCGTATCTACTGTACCTTCGCCTCTATTCCATCAATAGGGACAACATACATGCAGGTAGCGCCAGTCTCACCGAGCAGGATGTCATGGACTACGGCATGCTGCACCTTGTGCGCACGGCGTGCGCGCTCCTGCGACATAGTGACTCAGCGCTAGATCTCAAAGGCCGGAAGTCCGAGTTCCAGAAGCTGAAGGGAGACTTGTTTGCAGCTCTCGATGACAACGGGAAGATGGAGGATACGTACACGAGATCAATGACCCTTGTGGAGTCGGCCATATCGGACTACAAGATCGCTCATGTCGATGCCGTCGGCAGCAACATCCTTCGCAATGATGAGTTCGACGAGAAGTACCTGACACGAGCCATATCGAAGTGCATCAGGGGTTCTTGATTTTCGCTCTTGGAGGAGCTAGGAACCGCGATTCGCTGTATGCACGGAGGATTCACCAACGCTGCATCGAGGCTCCATCCCCACCTACTTCTCCCCGCTTGAAGCACCCGGAGCGAAGAGAATGGCGATGAGGATCCGGAGTAGCAAGCGCAAGAGTTGACGGAGAGGTTCTGAGCAAGTGACCGAGTTGTATGTGTTAGTCGAGAGACTACGCACGGAGTAGTCACGTACGCCACGGGGCATCTGTTCGGCCTTTGGCTCAAGTACAGGATATCGACCGGAGCAGGAGGGTGTCATGGATCCAAGGCTCAAAGAGAAGTTGGAGGGTGCTCGTCGAAACCTGCTCGACCTGACCATGCGGAACCGACTCCTCAACTATCGCCCAACGAAGGCTCGTTCGCTGCGTGTCCTTGGCATTGACCCGCGCGTCGCGCTCGACGTGTTGGTGAATCAGGAGAAGGCCATCGTAGTCCTTGGGCGAGTGGATCTGGAGAAGGCCTTGGGCAGCCTGTTCACCGACGACGAAGCACATACTGCCCATGGAGGCGTCGACGGCACAGAATCATCGGCTGGTGCCAGCACGTCAGGGCAGTCGCTCACGGAACGGCCGCCAGTCCCGCCGATTCCGCTGAGCCAACTCGTCATCCCCTCGGGCAACTCCTCTGCAGAGGCTTCCTATGACCTGGAGCACCTTGCGAAGCGCTTGCGGGATCTCGACACAGACGCGCAGGCAGTCGTCGAGGAGAGAGGCTACAACGTCCTGTACTTGGCACTGGGGTTTCTTGAGTGGCGCGAGGCCGACGCGGCAGATATGGTCCACAGGGCCCCCGTGGTGCTTGTCCCGGTCAGGCTCGAGGCGCTGCGGCAAGGCAGGGGATACCAGATTGTCTGGAATGGCGACGATGTCGTCGCCAACATGTCGCTCCAGGCGAAACTGCGTGAACAGTCCATCGAACTGCCGCAGCTCAATGGCCCGGAGACGGCTGCCGAGCTCGATGAGTACTATCAGTCGGTCGGACGGTCCGTCCCCGACCAGTGGCGTGTCCTCGACCTCGTCGAACTGGATTTCTTCAGCTTCGCAGGTTTCTCGCTGTACCATGACCTGGACCCGGAAGCCTGGTCGGAGACAGACCACTTCGAGAGTTCCGACCTGCTGCGCAGCCTCCTATTCAGTGAGCCAGTTCCTGGGAACGATGGACCGGGATTCGATCCGGAGATGATCGACGAGAAGCTCCATGCCGCGGACATACTTCACGTCGTAGACGCTGACCCATCACAGATTGCCGTGATTGAGGACGCCAAGGCCGGTCGCAGCCTAGTCGTGGAGGGGCCGCCGGGCACAGGTAAGTCCCAGACTATCGTCAACATCATCGCCGAGCTGCTGGGAAGTGGCAAGAAGGTGCTATTCGTAAGCCAGAAGATGGCAGCGCTTGACGTGGTCAAGCTGCGGCTTGACGGCGTGGGCTTGGGTACGGCTTGCCTTGAGCTGCACAGCGACAAGGCAACGAAGGAGCACTTCGTCGACCAGCTGCGGAAGGTGCTTGAGAACGAGGTCTGCCCGCACAAGGCGGACACCGCCGACTACGCGCGGGTCGATGAGTTACGGGCTCAGTTGGGAGCATACGCCCGCGCGTTGGGCGGTCCCGTTGGAGCAGCGAAGTCATCGCCCTTCGCCCTGTTTGGCCTGAAGGAGAGGGCAATCACGCGGCTTCGAAAGTGCCTACTGCCATTGGAGACGCAGGAGTTCGACGCCGCCGATGTATGGAAAGAGAACGAGATCAACACCCATAGGCAGGCAGTGTTTGCCCTGAGTCGCCATCTGGAGGGCGTGGGCTCTGTGGCGGAGAGCCCCTGGCGTGAGTGCGAAGTCGGGATTCTGATGCCAAATGACTTGCCGACGATAGGCCGACTCCTAGAGGCAGCGAGGCGATCCACCGAGAGAGCGAGCGAAGGTATTGCCAACTTGCTGGAACTGGGTATTCCCGCCACGAGCACGTTTGCCGAGGCGCTTGTGGCCGTCCAGCGTGCACCTGAGGCAGTGAATGCCCCTGCGGTTGAACTGGCCGTTTCCACAGGTCCGGAGTGGCACCGAGGAGCTGGTGCGTCCGACGGACTCCTGAACGCTATCCGCCATATCCAGACGATGCGATCAGATGCCGAACTCAGGTACGAGGAGGGGCTGGCGTCGGCGGAGGTGGATAGTGCCATGGCCTCATATCTGCAGCTATGCGAGACGCACAGGTACTACGAGACGCTCCCTCAGCGGATTGGTCGGATGTTCAGCCGCGAATACAGGCGCGCTCACGCAAGCGTGCTAGCGCTTCTGGCTCTCGACAAGCCCGTGGGTGACCGGCGGATGCTCGAGTTACTGGTACGACTGAGGGATTTGCTCAAGGAGCGAGAGTGGGTCGCCAGCCAAGCGGGCACGGGCACAGTGTACTTCGGCAGTGCATGGAAGGGGGAAGACAGCGATCCGGAACAGCTTGCACGCATTTCTACCTGGATGTTGCGGCTTTGGGCCGCTATTGATGAGGGCAGACTGACCACGAAAGTGCTCGCAGCAGTGGTGCGCCCTGCGGGCGAGCGCCTGGCGCAGATCCATGACATGGAGGAGAGAATGAACGAAGCGAGGTCGTCCCTCCTTGGCGTGTACGCGCGCGTCGGTTGCGACGTGAGCGCGAGACTTGTGAACGACACGCCTCCCCGCAAACTCGTTCAACTCCTGGACATGTGGATCCAAAGCACCGACATGCTTCCTTCATGGTCCGAGTATGTCGTTGCGCGGTCCGACTGCCGCAAGGCTCTTGGCGAGACGTTTGTCAAGACGGCAGAGAGCGGTCGGTTCCTTCCGGCTGAACTCGTGCCGTACTTCGACGCATGCCTGGCGGATACCCTGTTGCGGAAGGCGTTCAACGAATGCCCGGCGCTCGCTCGCTTCAGTGGTGCTTCTCATGAGGCTGCCATCGAGGAATTCGTTCGGCTGGACCGCCGAATCATTCAGCTGAATCAACATCGCCTTGCTCGGCTGATCGAAGACGGCAGGCCCGCCATCCTTGCGAATCCCATTCACGGGTCCGAGGCGGGCGTCGTGCGGGGCGAGATCAACCGCAAGCGGCGCCACCGCCCCATTCGATTGCTCATGCGAGACGCGGGCCGCTACATTCAGGCCCTCAAGCCATGCTTCCTCATGAGCCCCCTTTCCGTGGCCCAGTTCCTTGACCCGGCAACCGCCAGCTTCGACTGCATCATCTTCGATGAAGCGAGCCAGGTCAAGCCGGAGGAGGCCCTTGGGGTTCTGCTGAGGGGCAGGCAGCTCATTGTGATGGGAGACACCAGGCAGCTTCCGCCTACGTCGTTCTTTGACCGGATGGCGTCCGATGACGAAATCGACGATGAAGACATCGGAGACGTCCCGGTCCAGGATGTCGAGAGCATCCTGCATCTGTGCAAGAATGCCCTGCCCGGTCAGTGCCACAAAGAGCTGCTGTGGCACTACCGCAGCAGGCATGAGTCTCTGATTGCCGTGTCAAACCGTGAGTTCTACGACAATCACCTCCGTGTCTATCCGTCAGCTGTCGACATTGCCCCAGGGTTGGGGCTGAGTTTCGTCCATGTGCCTGAGGGGGTCTATGACCGTGGACGCAGCCGCACGAACCGCGTCGAGGCCGCGCAGGTCGCGCGAAGGGTGGTCCAGCACTATCAGGAACATCCGGAGTTGAGCCTGGGCGTCGGTACATTCAACACTGAACAGCAGCGCGCAATAGACGACGAGCTTGCGGTCCTCCGCGAGACGAACCCCCAGCTCGACCAGTTCTTCGACCGCACCAATCCGGAACACTGCTTCGTGAAGAACATCGAAACGATCCAGGGGGACGAGCGTGACATCATCTTTGTCAGCGTTGGCTACGGCTTCGATGAGAGCCACCACTTCTCCCAGAACTTTGGCCCCATCAACAAACTGGGGGGCGAGCGCAGACTTAACGTGCTCATGACCCGTGCGCGCATAGAGTGCGTGGTCTTCGCCAATTTCCAGGCCGAGATGATCCCTGCGGATGGGAAAGGGAGGGGACTCTCGGCGCTGAGGGCATTCCTACAATACGCTGCGACGAGGACGTTTCCCATCACGACCGGTACTCTGGAGGACGCAGAGTCCCCCTTCGAGATTGCCGTCGGGGAGTTGCTCCAAGACGCCGGGTTCACGATCAGGAAGCAGGTGGGGTGTGCTCACTTCAGAGTCGACATCGGGGTCGTCGACCCGGTTCGGCCCGGCAGGTATCTCTGTGGGGTCGAGTGCGACGGAGCCACGTACCACTCCGCACGCGTCGCACGCGACCGCGACCGTCTGCGTCAGCAGATTCTCGAAGGGCTGGGCTGGCGCATCGTCAGAGTCTGGTCGACCGACTGGTTCCGTGACCGCGCCCGCGTTCGTGCGCGTCTCCTGGACGAGGTCCGCCGTCTCGCAGAGCATGACGACGGAGACAGGGGGGTCTCGCCAGCGGGGTCTTCCGGTGACCCCCGTTCAGGTCAGGGTGGCTCGGTTTGGGGGAGTCCGCCACCAGGTCAGGCTGGGGGCCAGACTGTTGCGACGCGACCGAGGGAGGTAGAGTACGCTGCCGGTCAACCGTACGCGATGTGCACGTCGACGCGTGGCGTCTTCACTACGATCGACCTGAGAGAGGCATCAATTGTTGCAGTCGCGTCGGTAGTCGTCGAGGTAGTGCTGACGGAGGGGCCGATCCACGAGGCTGAGGTCGTGAAGCGTGTGCGTAGTCTGTGGGGATTCCAGCGAGCAGGCCCACGAATCCAGGACAAGGTGTATCGGGCAATCAACTATGCCTGCTCGTGGGACAAGGCCAGGAACGCCATGGCCAAGCCTCAGGTCACATATGGCGGGCTGCTGGACGCGTTTCTTGATGCACCGATCATGCAGAAAGGCGAGTTCCTGTGGCCCGCATCCATGAGCACAGTAGCCCCGCGTTGGCGCGACGATGCCTCCCTGGCCAGTATTGAGCTGATCTGCGACGAGGAGATCCTGGCCGCAATCACCCTGATTCTCGAATCCGACCGTTCTGCTCCCACGGATGGACTTGTCATCGGCTGCGCCCGGATCCTTGGCATACAGGCTGTCCATGACCAGACACGAGAGCGGATCGAAGGGGTCATCCGTGCGGCGGTGCGCCAGAAAGTGCTGTACACTCTGGCAAACGGGAACATAGGATCGAAACCACCAGAGTCTCCGTCGTTCAAGGCTGACGGCTGACTCGGTCCTCTCGTCCGCTAGCCGAATTGAATCTCTGGACTCAAGTTCTGGGGGGATGTGCCCTGAACGCCATGTGCCCTCCCTGAGTCCAGCCAGCGCTACCGTGTCAACGACTGTAACACAAAACGCAGCAAGAGACAGCGCCTCGTGCGCTTGCAGAGACTGGTTCGCGACAGCGACATCCTCGCACACATGCACGGACCGGCGGACACATCGCCTGTGAACGGTCGTACTACTGTCGGTATGTTTTACACCACATTGACACAATACATTACACATCCATAGTACTCAAGTAGGAGCAGAGAGCGGGACTCACGATGAATAGTGCCGGTGATTTCGACGATCTCCTCGGCAGACGAATCCGGTCGATGCGGGAACAGCCAGGATACAGCCAGCAACAGCTCGCAGAACTGCCAGGAGTATGCGTATCTATTCAAATGAATTTGTGTAAAAGGAGGAGGCGATGAAGAAGTCAATAGTCATCATTGGGGGAGGCCTTACCGGTCTTTCCGCCGGCTGCTACGGCCGTATGAACGGCTATGAAACGTCCATCTTCGAGATGCACAGCATCACCGGCGGGGTCGCCACCGCCTGGAAGCGCAACGGGTACACTATCGACGGCGCGATGAACTGGCTGATGGGGACTAAACCCGGGTCCGGTAACTATCAAGTCTGGGAGGAGCTGGGGGTAGCACAGAACTGGAAGATCTATAACCACGACCTGAACGCCGTAATCGAAAATAGGGAGGGTAAAGCTTTTTCCGTCTATTGCGATGCCGAACGCTTCGAGCAGTATCTGCTGGAGTTGGCTCCGGAAGATGAAGGCGTTATCAGGGAACTCACTAAAGTACAGCGGTCTGCAAATCTCGACTTTCCGGTGGGTAAACCGCCCGAATTGAACAACTTCTTCGATAACATAGCCATGATGAAGATGCTCCCTCTGGGGAACATGATGCGCAAATGGAGTAAGGTGAACACCAGGGAGTATGCCCAACGCTTTAGAAACCCATATCTGCGCGAGGTCTTTGTGCTTGCCTTCGGTGGCGATATTCCTCTGATAATGTCGTTGATGGCGCTTGCCATGCAGCACCGGAAATTGGCCGGCTATGTCATCGGCGGGGCGCTGGCTCTGGTCGAGCCGATCGAACGGCGCTACAAGGCGCTGGGTGGGGAACTGCACGTACATGCCAGAGTCGAAAAGATACTGGTCGAAAGTGACAAGGCCGTAGGTGTAAAGCTGGCCGACGGGACGGAACACCGGGCTGACTGGGTTATCTCCACAGCCGACGGCCGAACCACGATATTCGACATGCTCGAAGGCAAATATACTGACGATGAGATAAGAAACAGGTATGAGCACCCTGATCTTTTCAAGCCGCTGGTATACGTGGCGCTGGGGGTAAACCGTACCTTCGATGACGTTCCCCCCTCCATCGCCGGAACAAGTTATCCGCTCGATAAACCGATAGTTGTTGCCGGGAAGGAAGAAAAGTACCTGAATGTACGCGTCTATAACTTCGATCCTACCCTCTCGCCTCCCGGTAAGAACATCGCCGTGGTCGGGTTCGAGACCGATTACGATTACTGGAAGAATTTGCGGGAGGACCCGGAACGCTACAAAGCAGAGAAGGAAAGGATTGCCGGTGACGTTATCGCCGGGCTGGAACAGCGTTTCCCGGGCATCACAGCGCAGGTGGAAATGCGTGATGTCGCTACTCCCATAACCTGGGAACGGTATACCGGCAACTGGCGGGGCGCTTACCAAGGATGGGTGTTCAGTGCCGAATCATTCACTTCATCAATGCGTAAAACCCTTCCTGGGCTGGACAACTTTTACATGGCGGGTCAGTGGGTGAACCCGGGCGGCGGCATGCCTACGGCGGCTATATCCGGCAACCACACGATACAGCTTATCTGCAAAAGGGATAAGAAGCCCTTTATCACAACGAAGCCGTAGTATTGTTGTTACCCTCCATAAGGGTAGATGCTAGAAGAGAGTGGTCGATGAGACAAGGTTGGAGCTGCTTTCGTCAGAGATTCATTACTACCTTCTTGTCTTCAATTCGCACAGGGCATTAGACACCCGCCTATTAGCGGTACATATGAGGGTTTGAAGAATCGATTAACAATCCGAGCACTCACGACCCCACTGCTCACTACAAAGCCAACATCTAGGTACTGCGTCACCGTACTGCGTCACGCTCGCTATTGGGTCGCCAGATCCTGGAGCACTTCGTCAGTTGAGACCACCTTGCAGTAGATCTGGTTCAGCATCCTGGTCTCCCAGATCTGAAGGTCGGCGTTGATGGCCGACGTGGCGTCCTCCACCAGGAAGACGGTATAGCCCCAGTCCGACAAGTCGCGCACGGTGCTGGAGACGCACTGATCGGTGAACAAGCCGCAGACTACCACGTGCTCGATGCCCATCCATCTCAGGATGTGGCCGTACTGGGTACCCATCACAGTGCTGTCCGTGGTCTTGCAGACGACGACCTCGCCATCCCTGGGCTTCAGCTCATCGACAACCTCCTGCTCCCTCGAGCCGATCTTGAGCAGCGTGTAGTTCCAGCCCGGTCTGGCCTGAGTAGGTGAACGGTCACGACCGTCCTCACGCTGATTGCCGAGTGTCGCGAACGTCACGACCATCTGCTGGTCACGGAAGAACGTGAGTAGTCGCCTGGCGTTTGGGATGACTGTCCCGCTCAGTCGGTCGTACAGGTAGATGTTGCCTGAATCCCTGAGCTCGACCGACAGGTCCTGGTCGTGCTTCTGGACGTCGATGATGAGCAGTGCAGTCTTGTCCTTCAGCGGTTTGAACTTCTCCCAGTAGTCACCGTCGGAATGCACGTCGAAGTTGGGGTTTGGGAACTTCCTGAATGTCGGAGTCTTTGTGTCTTCCATCTTTTCCCCCCATACTGAGCACTAGATTTGTCACATGATCGCTTTTGCAGATCTCTACTGCATCGATCTCACAGATATCTACTATATCGCTTGCCATCCTTTTTGCTCGGATCGCTATTATCGCCGGCAATAATATGGAGCGCAAATCGACGTCCTATTATTGGATATGGGCACTTCTCGATAATAGCGAGCGGTTCGCTCTCAAACACGGGGCCACAATAGGGGGCAGGGCAGCGTTCAAATTGTCCGGTAAGACAAGAGTTCTTGTCGAGGGGTTTGGGGAGACGGCAACATGTGGTCCCCCCTTCAACGTCACTTTCGCGTGAAGTGACTCGTGACTCTACTCCAAAGGTTCCTGGTCATTCTGAAGGAATGGAAATAATCGATGGTGAGAAGTATGAGAGAAAAGAACCATACAAAGAAAAATGGGGTCGAAAGAACGGGAGGGATTACCACGATGAGAGGAAGGTAGATCAGGGTTACAAGGTGTACGACTGCAAGTGGCAGGCCAACGACATACATGAATAGCATCGCTAGGAATGGAAACTCTCCAGGCATTGGTAGTGAGAAGGGATTCAGCCGACGCAAAACAACTCCCCAGAAATATTCTCCAAAAAGGCGAAGCTGTTCAACTGGAGAGAAGGAATTGGGTTCGCTCTGGAATCTTGAGATGAATTCCCTCACATACGGTTCTATGACTTTTCTTCCTTGGCACCATTCAACTGCGGTGCCCGTGTCGTCGGCGATTCCCAGGTATAGAACCAGGTTGTAGCTGTTGTCTTCCCCGGATTCCCTCACCGCGCAGGTGGTGAGAGGAATTGTAGACGGATACGGGCAGAAGAATCCGTCTACGTGGACTTCAGGATGTGCATCATCAGATATCTCAAAACCGAGATACGCACTGTAAACACGAAAGCGAGACGAAGGCAAGGGGGCGATTTGTATCGACATATGTCTCTTTTCTCCCCCTGCTTCATCAATGGTCGTCTCGCTAACCGTCCGAAGTACAGCAAGTCCTCTCGTAGCTCTGAACTTGAGAAGATAGTAGACAAGTGGGGAGGACAGCAAGCTCAGAATGAGCAACACCAAGGCTAGCCTCTTTGCGAATCTTGATCCAGGCATGCTACACCTCCTCTCTGAAGTATGGCCGGGACTCCAGGGAGTGGGTGATGGTGACGTTGGGGAAGGCGGCGTGGCGATTCTGCTGCGCGACGGCCTCCGAGTACCTTTCGACCGATGCCCTGAACATCATGTCCCCTCCCTGAACCTTGCTGGTGTTTCCGTGTGAAGTATTGTAGCCCCAAATGCAACAAGATGGACTCCCGCCTGCGCGGGCATGACAACTTTAGCCGCGTCTTGTCGTTCCCGCGGAGGCGGAAACTCTTGTCCATGAGACGCCGACAGCATTCCAGAGACAATGAACGCGGCGAACGATCATAACACTGTCAGTATATGTTACATCATATTGACACAATACATTACATCTCCATAATGCAAAGGGAAGGGCTGAGAGGAGGATTGACCATGGACAACGCCAGCGATTTCGACGGGCTCCTCAGTAAACGAATCCGGTCGATACGGGAACAGCTGGGATACAGCCAGCAACGGCTTGCAGAACTACTAGGTATCTCAAGAGTGACGGTGTCGCAGATGGAAGCCGGGAAGCGAAAGCTTTCGGCAAGTGATCTCAAGAGACTGTCGGATATTCTGGAGACTCCTGCAGATTATCTGCTGAACCCAGACAAGGAGCCAGAGGTGGTTATCCAGGGAGTGAGGGAGAATGAGGAACCCGTTCAGTCGATGCGTGTAAGTGTTCCACAGGAGAAGGTGGAGAAGTTCAAGGAAGTCCTGCTCTACATCCTGAATAGGGTTGGTGCTAAACCCAACGTTGGTCGGACCGTTGTCTACAAGCTTCTGTACTTCATGGATTTCGACTACTACGAGCAGTATGAGGAACAACTCATCGGGGCTCGGTATCAGAAGAACCAGTACGGCCCGACACCGATGGAGTTCACCAAGATCGTACAGAGGATGGAGCAGGACGGAGACCTGACAGAGGTCAAGAACAAGTACTTTGAGCGATTCCAGACCAAGTACTTGGCCCGCAGAGCGCCAGACCTTTCTGTCCTGTCGGGACGAGAGCTTCAAGTCATCGAGGATGTTCTGTCCCGTCTGTCCGACAGGAATGGCAAGGAGATCAGCGAGTACTCCCATGGCGATGTTCCGTGGCTTGCCACAAAAGATGGTCAAGTCATAGACTACGAGCTGGTGTTCTATCGCACCCCGCCGTATTCCCGGCGGCAGTACACTGAAGATGTTTAGGGCTACACCATACACGCCAGAATTCGAAGGCGACCTGAAGCATCTCAAGAAACGCTATCCGAGCCTTGATGAAGACCTTACGGTCCTCGCCAAGGCTCTGTACGTCTGGCTGCGTGTTTTAGGCAAGGCCGGTCAGTCATATGATGACGGCTACGTCATCATGAGTAACTACGGGACCAATGGCTGTCACCTCTACAAGGTCAAGCACATGGCGTGCGCTGCAATCCCTGGCAAAGGCAGTCGAACCGGATTGCGTGTCATTTGCGCCTACTGGCCTGCCAGTGACACGCCCGACTTCATGAGGTTCCTCAGGTGGGCTCAGTCACTGATCGGGGAACAACTGCCGTATTGGAAGAATCTATGTGCGGAGATCGTGTCTGGTACAGTGAACTAGCTAGCTGACGCGGAGTAATTGCCCGGGTGACCCCGGACCTAATCCCTGGTGCTGCCACTAGGTCAAAAGGGATTAGGAAAGGATTAGGTGAGAGGCAATGACAGACGAAGAACGTGCACGTCGAACAGCCTACATGAGAGCGTATCGACAAACTGAGACTGGAAAAGCGGCCGTTGCTAGGGCCAAGAAAACATTTAAAGAAGAGCATCGCACAGAGATAGCAGCAAAAAGCGCGCTAGTCTCTTACAATTACAGCTTAAAGCGTTACGGAATAACACGAGCGCAGTATGACGCTGTGTTCGCGCTGCAGGGCGGGAAATGTGCCGTTTGCGGAACTAGTGCTGTGGGTGGGGTACGGGGGCGTTCCAAAATGCTATGTGTCGATCATGACCACAAAACGGGCAAGATTCGTGGCCTCTTGTGTAGATCGTGCAACATCGCCGCAGGTTCTCTCAAAGATGACCCTGACAGGGCGTTGCTTCTTGCCGAATACCTGAAACGTACCACATAACGCTAGAGGTGGAACACCAAAAGTCCTGCGCGGGAGTGACGGATAAGCCCCCTGCGCAAGCATGACGAATCAGCAAGCTGGCACCAGTCCACCGCTTGACTATACTGGACAAAGGAGGCTGCTATGTTTGAACCAAGATTCTCGATCAACAATGCAATTGTTGCAGGTCTGACACGCATCGAGCGGTCCGTTGGTTTTATGTCGGCTGCACGGCTCTCGGACGACTGGATCCGCGACATGCAGGCAAACGCCTTGACTCTGGAAGCACACCATACGACGCATATTGAGGGCACACAGCTGACGCTTGAGCAGGCCACGCAGCTGCTGGCTGGGCAGACGATACCAGAGGCCAATCCGAACGATGTGCGCGAATTGCTCAACTACCGTACCGCATTTGAGTTGGTTGCTGGATATATCGGCAGCGTCGAGCCTATGAGCGAGGTGTTGATCCGCGAGATCCACAAACGGTTGGTCACCGACGTGCGGGGAGACTCGGCAACACCTGGCCAGTATCGACTTGGTCAGAACCTGATCGTCGATTCGGTGACCAGGGAAACGGTGTACACTCCTCCGCCTGCTGATGAAGTCCAACCGTTGATGGCCGATCTCGTGGAATGGCTCAACGCAGACACAGGCGTCAACACGGTCCTGGTGAGTGGCATAGCACAATTCCAGCTGGTGCACATCCACCCCTTCATCGATGGCAATGGCCGCACGGCTCGGTTGCTGGCCATGCTAGTAATGTATCGTGGCAACTACGACTTCAAGCGCCTGTCCACCATCAGCGAATTCTATGACCGGGATCGCTCGGCATACTATGCAGCCCTGCAACGTGTGCGTGAACACGACATGGATATGACCGGCTGGCTCGAATATTACGTGGGCGGTCTGGCCACACAGATGCAGGAAGTACAGAGCAAGAGCGAACAAGTCATCAAGACCGGCGTCCTGCAGATCAAAGCAGGAGCTGTGGGGTTCTCGGGGACCGCTCTGAGCGTGTTTTCGGCCATCCTCAGGGATGGCATCAACACGCCATCGGCCCTCACAGTCAAGCTTCATATCAGTCACAGCACCCTGCAACGACATCTGAGAAGCCTCATTGGGGCTGGTCTTATACGAGCCGTGCAGTCGGGCACTCACGACCCCACTGCTCACTACGAAGCCAACATATAGGCGCTGCGTCACCTTACTGCGTCAAGGCATCCGAGGGGAACAACGAGTAGCCCAACAGGCAAGACTCGGGAAGGCCAGGGCGCATGAGAATCACCCTCTATGAATGACCATCTGGACATGCGGGCGTTGCCTGAGACTGCGGTCGCGATGACGCGATGTGCAAAAAACGGGAGCTGACCCGCTGGCAAGGGGGAGTCCGCGATGGAACAACTGAAGCAGGTGGCATTACTGGTCATTGACGTACAACAGGAGCTGTTCGAGAAGTCGACGCCCATCTACCAGGCAGATCAGCTCCTGAGCAACATCAACCTGCTGGTCGACCGCGCACATGCAGCGGGTGTTCCTGTCTTCTTCGTCCAGCACTCCGGTTGGAAGACCCTGGTGGAGGGCAGCGATGGGTGGCGACTGCATCCAGCGCTGCAACCGCTGACCACGGACCACTCCGTCCAGAAACATCACAGCAACGCGTTTCAGGAAACAACACTCAAGGGTGAGCTGGATGCCTTGCACGTGTGCCGCGTCGTGGTGGCGGGCCTTTTGACCCACAACTGTATCCAAGTCACCTGCAATGGTGCGCATGAGCTGGGGTATGACGTCGTGCTGGTGAAGGACGCCCACAGCAACTACAGTGTGAAAGCTCATGACGACATCGACGAGTGGAACGAAAAGTTGAGCCACGGCATCGTCCAGCTGCAGGCTACTGCCGAGGTCGACTTTGGGGTGCCCGGCACGAAGTGACCAACACAGCGTAAGCAACAAGCTGGACTCCCGCCTTCGCGGGAGTGACGGATCAGCAGAGCGAGGCGTTGACGAGGAACCTGCATCTGGTGTATTCTGAAGTGGACAACCGCGGCACATCCCCGGGAACACCACGCAAGGAGGTAGTCATGCCAAAACCGATCAACAGACAGCAACTGCTGGATGAGGCTCAGAAGGAGTACGAGGCACTAGGGAAGCAGGTGGCCTCATTCACACCGGAGGAGATGGTCCGGCCGGGGGTCATCGGCGTCTGGTCCATTAAGGATATCCTGGCCCACTTGCTGGAATGGCAGAGGATGTATATGGGCTGGTACGAGGCAGGGCTGCGCGGACAGAAACCGGCCACACCGGCGAAGGGGTACAACTGGAGCGAGCTGCCTGCACTGAACCAGGACATCTACGAGCGGTACAAGGATGCCAAGCTGGAAGCTGTCAGGAACCAGCTGGAGGCATCGCACAAGCACATGCTGGACGTGGCTGGGTTGCTGTCCGAGGAGGAGCTGTTCACGTCAGGGCGATACAAGTGGACCGGCATCAGCACGCTGGCTGCCTATGTCAACTCATGCAGCGGCGCTCACTACCGCTGGGCACGGACCGGCATCCGCAGGGGAACCAAGCAGTGGTCCGGCACGACACCCGCTGAGAAAGCAGCAGATAGTCCGCCTGCGGTCGTGAACACACGCGTGATGGGGGGCAAGCCTGCGCTGTTGATCATCGACGTACAACGGGAGCTGTTCGCCAAGACCCTCCCAATCTACGACGAGGACAGACTGCTGGCGAACATCCATCTGCTGGCGGACAAGGCTCATGCGGCCAAGGTTCCAGTGTTCTGGATCCAGCATTCCAGTGAGAAGACGCTGGTGGAGGGGACAGACGGTTGGAAGCTGCATCCGGCGTTCATCCCGCTGAAGTCGGACAACTTCATCCGCAAGCGCCACGGTAACGCCTTCGAGGACACGCCGCTCAAAGCGGAGCTGGATGCCTTGCACGTGCGCCGGGTCGTCGTGGCGGGACTTGTGACCCACGGATGTGTCCAGGCCACGTGCAACGGCGGGCACGACCTGGGGTATGACGTCGTGCTGGTGAAGGACGCCCACAGCAACTACAACGTAAAGGCGCGTGATGTCATCAACGAGTGGAACACAACCCTGAGCCACGGCGGCGTCCGGCTACAGTCTGCAGTCGAGGTGGACTTTGAAGCGCCCCGCGCCAGGTGACGATGACCTAAACCGCAAAACCAGCATTCCTGCCTCCATGATGGCGCCGTGTGGCATGGACTGCGGCATCTGTCTCGCCCACCTGCGCGACAGGAACCGCTGTGCCGGGTGCCTAGCCGAAGAGGGGCCGAAGCAGAAGCACTGCCTGGTCTGCAGTATCAAGACGTGCGCCTTGAGGAGTGAGGGAGCCACCTTCTGCTTCGACTGCACCAAGTATCCGTGCCGAAGACTCCGACAGCTGGACCTGCGCTATCGGACCAAGTATGGCATGAGCATGCTGGAGAACCTGGATCGCATCCGCGAGCTGGGACTGAAACAGTTCATGGTCATCGAGAACACCCGTTGGGTCTGCCCGTCGTGCGGCAGCCCCATCTGCGTCCATGACCGGCGCTGCTACACGTGTGGCGTTCAGTACGAGCGGACGGTGTCTTGACAGGAACTCAGTCCTATCCACAATATCAGTAACAACTGATTATACGGATAGGAGGTATCATGGCAGACAACAAGCAGAAACAGCATTGCTGCACACCATCGACAGCCGAATGCTGCAAGGTGGAATCCGTCGTTACGATCGACGAGCGCGGGCAGATGATTCTTCCCAAGGACCTGCGGGAGAAGGTCGGCCTTGTGGCGGGCGACAAGCTGGTGATCGCAACCTCCATGAACAACGGAAAGCTGGGCTTCCTGATGATGTTCAGGGCAGATGATTTTGGTGACATGGTCAAGGGTGTCGTAGGGCCTGTGATGCGAGCCGTCTGGATGGACGACAAGGAGGAGAAATGAGTGAACTTCCTGTCGACAAGAAGATCAAGGAGATCGTCAAGGACAAGTACGGGAAGATAGCGACGGGCTCGGGATGTGGATGTGGCTCAGGATGCCGCCCCATGCCCGACGAAGCCGTCGGCGACATCAGCAAGGGCCTGGGGTACTCTGACGCGGACCTCGCAGCGGTTCCCGAGGGTGCAAACCTGGGTCTCGGCTGTGGCAATCCTCTCGCCTTCTCGGCCCTCAAAGAAGGGGATGTTGTCCTTGATCTGGGATCCGGCGCCGGGTTCGACAGCTTCCTTGCCGCACGAAAAGTCGGCAAGACCGGCAAGGTCATCGGCGTGGACATGACGCCGGAGATGATCGCCAAGGCGACAGCCAACGCGAAGGCCGGCGGGTACGACAATGTGGAGTTCCTGCTGGGGGACATCGAGGCACTGCCGCTGCTCGACAACTCGGTCGACGTGGCCATCTCGAACTGCGTGATCAACCTGGTCCCGGACAAGGAAAAGGTGTTCAGGGAACTCTACAGGGTCCTGCGACCCGGCGGCCGGTTCATGGTCTCCGACCTGGTGCTCCTGAAGGAATTGCCGGAGCGGGTGCGGACGTCGGTGGAGGCCTATGTCGGGTGTGTCGCGGGGGCCATCCTCAAAGACCAGTACCTGGCAGTCATACGGGGCGCCGGATTCGAGGACGTGCGTATCGTCGACGAGTCCAGCGCAGCCGTGCAGGTAGAGGATCAGCACGGGCGTCGGCTGACAGAACAGGACGACCCCCGTATCGAGGACCTGGTCCAGTCGATCGCAAGCATCAAGGTCCATGGCGTCAAGAGAATGACAGGTTGATGTAGTTCGGTGACTGATGCTTGCCGTTGTTCCAGGCACTTGTTGAGTATCAAGGGTCAGGTTTCGGGAACTCGGGGGACGGTCATGCGTCCTATAAATGACGACGGAAATCAGTTCGTCGAACATGAGAGCAGGGAGACCTGCCAATGCACTACAGGAGGTATGCCATGAAGAAGAGATTTGCGTTTGTTGCACTGCAGTCCATCGCCATCGTGGCCATTGCGGCTGTCATCGCCTTTTCGCCCGCCCTTGCGGCAAGGCAGTCCGTCAAGGCTGAAACATCGCTGACCATTCCGACACCGACCGTCAGCGTGCTTGGCACCGGCAAGGTCACAGTCAAGCCAACCATCGCACGCATCAACTTCGGCGTCTTCACCCACAACGACACGGCAAATGGCGCCCAGACCGCGAACGACGCTATCGTGGCCAAGATCACTGCTGCCCTCAAGGCCGCAGGCATCAGCGAAGAGGACATCCAGACCACCGGATATAGCCTTCAGCCGAGATGGGTATGGGACAAGACCAATGAGAAGAACATCCAGAACGGCTACGACATGAACCACGGCATGATGGTCACGGTTCATGCGATCAAGGATGCCGGCAAGATCGTCAGCCTGATCGCCGACAATGGTGCCAACACGGTCGACGGCATCTCCTTCGACGTCGACGATGCGACACTCGAGCAGACCAAGCTCGCCGCCCTCAACCTCGCCATGGCCAGCGCTCGCAAGAGAGCGGACGTCGTCGCCAAGGCAGCCGGCAAGACCATCCTGTCGGTTCAGACGGTCAACGTGAATGAGAACTCCTATACACCGTACCCGATGTACAAGGCGGCCGACATGGCAATCTCAGGATCCGGCGCAGCCCCAGTCGAAGCAGGGACTCTCGACGTTCTGATCAGCGTCAGCGTCACCTACGTGTTCTAGAATCAACAAGATTTTGTCCCAACGAACCCCCGCTTCGTGCGGGGGTTTTGCGTTGCGCGGGAAGGATGGATGCGACCCGCCGGGGCGCAAAACTTCACCGACAACGGGAACTCTGACGCAACTGCAACGTCCTAGCAATGAACACGAACCACGACTTGCCGAACGAAGGCAGGCACACATCCTACTTGTGTAGTACAGGAGGTATACCATGAAGAAGAGATTTGCATTTCTTGCACTGCAGTCCATCGCCATCGTGGCCATTGCGGCCGTCATCGCCTTTTCGCCGGCCCTTGCCGCAAGACAGTCTGTCAAGGCTGACACGACGACCACCGTTCCAACACCATCAGTCAGCGTGACCGGCACCGGCAAGATCACGGTCAAGCCAACCATTGCGCGCATCAACTTCGGCGTCTTCACCAGCAAGGAGACATCCAGCGCTGCGCAGACTGAGAACGACGCCATCATGGTCAAGATCACCGCTGCCCTCAAGGCCGCCGGCATCAAGGATGAGGATATCCAGACCACCGGATACAGCCTTCAGCCCAGGTACGAGTGGAACAAGGAAACCGAGAAGTCTGTCCTTGTCGGCTACGACATGAACCACACCATGATGGTCATCGTCCACACTATCAAGGACGCCGGCAAGATCGTCAGCCTGATCGCCGACAATGGCGCCAACGTGGTCAACGGCATCTCCTTCGATGTTGACGATGCAACGCTCGAACAGACCAGGCTCGCCGCCCTCGACCTCGCCATGACCAGCGCCCGCAAGAGAGCGGACGTCGTCGCCAAGGCAGCCGGCAAGACCATCCTGTCCGTCCAGACGGTCAACGTGAATGAGAATACCTATTCTCCGAACGCGATCTACAGGAGCGACATGGCGATGGCCAAGGAAAGCGCACCAGCCCCTGTGGAAGCCGGAACCATGGACATCCTAATCAGCGTCAGCGTCATCTATCTGTTCTAGAATCCCCAGCAGACCGTCCTGAAGAAAACCCCCGCCTCGTGCGGGGGTTTTTGCTATGAACCTGTCCGCCGGACATGCACATAACCCCTGACACGACACAGCAATGCATTCTGCGGTTCAGGGTTTCTTGTCTTGCACAGAACCCTTGACGACATAGACTATGCAGTAGAAGGAGCGACCAGGAGGCAGGAGATGGCGACATGGCTGTTTCGGGGCAACCCGAAGGACTTCGACCTCAACGCGTACTTGCAGGTGCACCGCGACATCCGGTGGTACGTCCACCAGCAACTGCTGATCCCCGAGATGCACCTGGGCGATCCCGTCTACATCTGGCGATCGGATGGCGGTTCCCCCGGAACGGGAGGAATCGTGGCTCATGGGATCTTGTCCGGCCCGGCTGTCGTGCGCCCTGACAGCAACTTCGTCACCTGGCTGCGCAAGAAGCCCGACGTCTCCATCCCAACGGTCCTCATCAGGCTGGACGACGTCCGCCTGACGCCCCGCTCCGGTTGCCTGCTCAGGTCAGAGATCCTGCAGGACGCCATCCTGCGGAACTTGCACGCCATCGGCATGCCCAGCGTGACCAACTACAAGCTGACCGCGGTCGAAGACGCGCGCCTGGCCCAGGTATGGGAGGGGCGGAGGTTGCGCGACCTGTAGCGACTGCCGGAGGGTCAGTCGGTCAACCATGCTGACAGGAATTCAACTCCTCTCTTGATGAATACGAGCAACGGCGTACAGTACTGTCAGGAACGGACATGGGAGGTACGACATGGCGACTTGGCTGTTTCAGGGGAGTCCCAAAGACTTTCCCGCCTTCGATGACTATCTTCGCAACTACGCCGAGATTTCGTGGCATGTGCGGCAGAAGCGCGCCGCGGAAGATATATACCCGGACGATGAGGTGTACATCTGGCGCCTGGACGGCAACCGGCCGGGAACGGGTGGCATCGTCGCGCACGGGATTCTAATGACCGAGGCTCGGGTCATCCCGGACGAGGGCAAGAAAGGGTGGGTGAGTCACCAGCCGGGACCAACGGTCCCTTCGGTCGACATCACCCTCGACAATGTTCGTCTGACCCCTGAGGAAGGATGCCTGACACGAGCGGCCCTGTTGCAGGATGCGGTACTGTGGAACATGCACGTCATCCAGTCACCGCACCTCACCAACTACAAGCTGACCCCTGAAGAAGAGGAGCGGATCGCCACGCTCTGGCGCGCCGCGAAGCGGTAGGGGCATCCTCGCTGTCGCAGCAAGGCACCCCTCCGGCATTGCTGCCGGCCAGGACAGTCTGGACTTCTAGCGAGGTTTCTGGGCGTTGAAGTCTGTGTCGATGACGGAGACCCTGCCCGTCCACCTGTTGATGACGTATTCACGTCCATCCACGTTCGGGACCCGCTCATACCCAGGGCGGTTGGCCAAGGCGACCGATACGAGTCCGACGAGCGTGCCGATTGCCAGCATCAAAGGTTTTCCTATGTTCATCATGAGATCATCCTCCAGCGTGCTGCCTGTGCAGGACCATGTGGTCCTCACCTATCAAGACGTACTGCGTGCTCACTTGGTTCCCGGCCAGGCCCCATGGACAACGTCCACGAGTCATGCCCAGTCACCTGGCATACGTCCCTGGCGAGTCCTGGTTACATCCTCATCTCTGTATGGCCTATACTGTGACAGGCAGTCTGTTGTACGGGGATGCCCGTCACCTAAGATGACAGCACGACATCTCGATGAGGAGGAACCATGAGCCAGCAACCATCCACACTTGGCGGTACGACGACGACGCGACCGACAGAGGTCCGGCTGAGACCACCTATAGGGCAACTGCAGGGCAGGCCTGCATTATTCGACCCGACCCAGATCGCCGGCGCCGCCGCCTATGCCATCCTGCTGTACCTCGGCATCCTCTACGGATTCACTCTGGTGCCTGGGACCTCTGGCATGGCTCCCCGTGTCCAGAGCACTATCGCACTTATCGGCAGTCTGTTGCTGACGGGCATCGTGTTTGGCGTGATGGCCGTCCTGCGTGACCGTCTGGCGCGCCGCCCGCTCGCGGAAGCTCCCGAACAGATCATCAGGCTGGATGACGCCCTGCGATGGTTGGTTCCTGCCGACCTCATGCAGTCATATGCCGGCCCCATGACCATGCTTCGCCTTAACCTGCTGGACCTGCTGACCACTGCAGACAGCGCACAGCAGAGGGTCCCCGCAGCCGCGTATGCAGCATGGCCCACCCCGCTCGACCACCTGGCGGCAGCCACGTTCACTGCGTACTATGGCATCCCAAGTCCCGACGTCGAGCCGTTCGTGTCCCAGGATGTCATGGAACTGGGACGGTACCTCGCGGAGCGCCACCAAGCCTGACTGTACAGATTCTTCAGAGCATCGGACCACGTGACGTGGAATCCACAATGTGATAGAATAAGAAAGCACAATCGTTACGGCGCCACAACGGACCGACGTGGCAAGGGGGATGACATCTATGGAACTCAACAAGGAACGAGGCCCGATCTACTCGAGATATGACCGTGACCGGTCAACCAACTATAGTGCGGTTATTGACTATGCCGCACCCCCGCTGACCAGGGAAGAGATTGAGTTCATGATGGCCCACAAGATCACGCCGACCGAGGCCGAACCGGGCGACATACGGACCCACGGCGCCAACAGGTACCAGCAAGCTGAAACGCCGCTTCCTGCTTTTCTGCAATTACTGACGAGCTCCATGGCACAGCGGACTCCAAGCCAGACCGCGAGTCTCCTGAACCGGAATGCGCGCAAGAATCAGGCACAGAGCAAGGCAGCCCTGATCGGCATCATCATCTGGGTGCTGTTTATTGTCGCCGCCATGCTGATCAGCGTCCTCGGGCGCTAGCGGGCAGACAGTCCCGGGAACTCTGCTATGCTACTCTCCTGGCTGCTCTCCGATACCTGGTTGATGTCCGTTCCCGCACGCGTGGTGGACGTCCTGCTGATGACGGTCACGCTGTGGCTGGCTTCACGGTGGTGCTGCAGCAAACAGCAGGCTTTTGGCAAAGCTCTGCTTGTCTCCAGCCTCAACGGAGTTCTCGGCATCGGACTGTATGCGCTGTTCGTATGGGTGCGCGATACGGGCGCACTGCCCTGGCGTGGTCCGCTGTGGCTCGTCGAGATGTTCCTCGTCGCTCAGACCGTGCTGTTCGCCGTCCTCATCCTCGTCGCCTACCGACGTGATCGGTGGCGTTCCATCAACGTGGCTCTCGTCGCTCTCACTCTGACGGGTATCATCGAGGCAGGCCTCATCCTGCTTCTGTCCGTTCTGGCACCTCACACCTCGGGCTTGCAGCGCTGACAGTATTCGTTTGCCGACTTCCGGGACGAAGAGGGCCCGTGAAACCGGCGCCCAGACGGTCCTGCTGAACAACGACATGGGAGGTATGGGGTGAACACGGAAACGCTCGCCAATTCAGCCACGGAACGCGACAAGCCCAACATGGCCATCAAGACGAGGTGGACAGTCCCCCTGGCCGGCTTTCTGCTTGGCCTCATGGGTGGGCTTTCTTACACATGGGGCGTCTACGTAGATCCGTTGGCTGACCGCTTTGACTGGACCAGCGCTGCGGCGATGCTCCCGTTCACGGTATTCATGGTCGTCTTCGCTATCGCCATGGTCCCCGCCGGCAGACTCCAGGACAGACTGGGGCCTCGACGGATCGCCAGTGCCGGAGCCCTGCTCTTCTTCGCCGCGTATGGTCTCGCGGCACTCGTTGGGCGCTTCCCCTTTGTCTGGTGGCTGACCGTGAGCTACGGGGTCCTGGGCGGGATTGCCTGCGGGTTGACCTACGCCTGCGTTGCTCCTCCTGTACGCAAGTGGTTTCCCGATCGCCCTGCCTTCGCGGTTTCCACAAGTGTCATGGGTTTTGGTTTGGCCGCCCTGGTGTTCGCTCCGTTCAAGGCAGCCGTCCTCATCCCCCGTTTCGGCATCGAAGGCACACTCCTGATGAGCGCTCTCATGACCAGCATTGTCTCACTCGTTGCTGCAAGCATGCTGCGGAATCCTCCAGTTGGGTATGCAGTTCCGGTCACCAAGTCCACCATGGCTTTCCAGGCTCCTCGTGACCTTGCTCCGCGTGACATGACACGCAGTCCCATCTTCTGGCTGCTGTGGACCGCGCTTGCCCTGGTAGTGGCTGGCGGACTGACGAGCGTAGGGCTTATCCCTTCGTATGGCAAGCTGGTCTTACAGTTGACACCTGCCAGCGCCGCCATCGCAACATCAGTGTTCGCCGGGTTCAACGGGTTCGGAAGGCCCCTCGCTGGGTATCTCGGCGATCGGTTTGGCAGTGTTCGAGTCATGATCGTGACATGCGTCATACAGGCAATCACCTTCCTCTTGTTCACAACACTAGCCGTCGACCGTGGAACACTGTACATGACCTCGGCTTTCCTCGGCTGGGGCTTCGCTGCTACGCTGGCGCTGTTCCCGACCATGACATCCAACTCCTTCGGCACTCGACATCTCGGTGTGAACTATGGGCTTGTGTTCACTGCGTTTGGCGTCGGGGCGCTGGCCCCCACTGTCGGCGCTACGGTCTTCGACGTGACGGGCAGCTACATGCCGGTATTTGCATCTGCCGGAGTCCTGGCAGTCCTGGCGCTGGTTGTGTTCGTCGTCCTCAACAGGAGATTTCATCTGAGATGACCCTGCAACCCCGCCCGCAGCAGAACCCTGTGGACATCTTTGGGCGGCTCAGGAGCATGCTCAAGGAGTACCGGGGGGCCGTTGCGTCCGCCCGACATCGGGATAAACTGAACTCAGCATATTTGCCGTTCTCCGGAACCGGCGAGCGAAAAGGGGAGTGAATGATGGCCAGTGCCTTTCAACTTCTGTGGTCCGGATACGTGTTTCTGTTCGATCTACGCGTCTGGGGATTCGACGTCCTGCCTGACGTTCTTGGATATCTGCTGATAGCCGCCGGCCTGAGGCGTGTCAGCCACCTGAACGACCGCTTCGCCAAGGCGGCCCGCCTGGCGCCCATCGCCGCACTGGTCTCGCTTGCGGACTTCTATGAGCCTGTAAGAAGCGGCGCCAGCGCCCTGATGCTGACCGGTCCTTCGTTCAGGACACCTGTCGGCGCAGTGCTCACAGTCGCCGGCATTGGTGTTATCGCCCTCAACTTGCTGATGACCTGGCACCTGATTGGAGGTCTCCTTCAGCTTGCTCTTGACCGGCGAGACGACGAAATCGCAGACCGATCCACGACCCTGTGGCCCGAGTACAAAGGCGTTCATATCCTGCTGATGATCGTCTGGCCGCTGGCAGCACTGGTTCCCGCAGTGGGATGGCTCGCCCCGCTTGCCCAGCTCTCGGTGGGGATCGTCGCTTACCTCAGTATGATGGTTTTCCTGCGGCAGGCGCGACACGCTTTCGGCGAGTCGACAGGGAAAGCCGGCTGACGCTCGTGCTCTAGGGTATGCGCCGCGGGCGGAACGCCCGATTGGCCCAGGAGAGCGCCTCACGGTCGCTGACCTGGTGGAAATCCTGGTAGAACTGACCTACAGCCATGAGCCATTCGGCAGCGTGAACTGCGACGACGCGGTATCCACGCTCGGTCAGCTGACGCATCACTTCGCAGTCGACGACAGGCGTACCGACCGTCGGCAAGCCGCCCATACCGGTCACGACGTCCAGGGCCGCGATCATAGTCGCTCCCGTGGCAATGCCGTCGTCCACGACCAGCACACGCGCACCCCGTTCCCAAGTCTGAGGAATATAGCGCTCAAACAGTTCTGCGTAGAGGACGAGGCGCTCCTTCTCGAATCCAATCTCGGCCTCGAGGTGCTCGCGCTTTTCGTGGGCTGATTCCGGGGAGAGAACCGTGGCAAATTCGCCGTTCCCGGCGTACCCGAGAGCCCCCACGGCAAGTTCGCGGTTCGCGTCGGCACGAATCTTGCGGATGAGCAGGACGCCAAACGGCAGGCCGAGCTCCTGAGCGACGACAGACCCAACGACGACACCGCCGCGTGGAATCCCACAGCAAAGGTCGAAGGTCAACCCTTGGTCCCGAATCTCACTTGCCAGCTTGGCTCCCGCTTCTTCTCGCGACAGGAAGACCATCGTGTTCCTCCTACTGGGTCATGCTCAACCGTATAGGAATCTCCGCTGACATCAGCATGACAGAACGAGGAATTTGGTCAACATCCCTGGCCAGACGACAGCCGAACCCTCAGGGAAACTGTGTCCGAGAGCTTCAGACCTCGAGATACCAGACGATAGCGGTCTCGTCCTCGCTGCCCGGCGTGGCCTGCAGGTAGAGACGGTCGAATCCACCGATGACGAAGCCGTAGTCACGGTAGAACATGCATGCCGTCACGTGGACGTCCTGTGTTTCTGCGCGCAGCCAGTGCAGTCCCCGGGCAAGAGCCCATGCCTTGACAGTATTCATGAGCGACGTCGCGATGCCGTGATGGCGATGGCCATGCTCAACGCGCAGCCCCCAGACACGTGCCATGTTGTTGTGGTCTTGCTGGACACACACCTGACCTGTCAGCTTCTCTCCGACAAACGCGAGATAGACGGCCGCGTCATCTCTGCCGAGATAGGCACAGTCGGGACGGCTGGTCTCTGCCTTCTCATAGGGACGCTGGACGGAATCGACGTCGAAGTCATAGGTGTCACCACACATGGAAACCTTGACACGCGCCTTCACGGCGAAATTGCTGCGGAGCCCGTCCACGTAGCCGGCCATGTCCGGTGTCGCCCGTACGATCCGTATGTCGAGACCGGCCATGTTATTCACGCCCACATCATACACGAACGCCACGCCAAAGCGGGAAGCCGGCATTCACAACCACGCCTTCGTGTCGCCAGACATGCATCATTTCCTCTCGTCTGGCTCTTCGAGCAGCCGTTCGTGGAAGCGGGCTTCATAGTCATTGTTTTTCGGGCCGTATGCAACCTTCCGGCACCAACTGGGATATCATAGTGGAAGGGAGAGTGCGTCGATACGAAGGGGTGGCGCTACAAACAATGAGCTCTGGACAGTTGTCGCGCGTGTCCGCTCAGGAAAGGAACAGCGTTTGACGAACTGTTTCATCTGATTGTCTGGCAACTACAGCGATTTCAAGTGGTGAACGGGGACTGCTTCGTTGCATGCTTCGCAAGGGAGGCAATGCATTACAAGCGAGGATCGAAGATTTGGTGGAGTCTTGGTTCACCAGACACGCCTTCTACGTCATCACCACAAACAGCCTCCCCACAGTGGGGAGTCCGTCCCCGCTTCAACTGGTCACAATCTGCACTAGGCCTTCCATAGCAGGCGACACTCGATAGTAGTCTGCAGGTTCCGGTCATACCAACGTCTGTGTGGGCTGATGCCCACGCGCGTCGCCATCATCCTCGATGCGGGCGACACAAGTTCCAGAGGAGTAACACATGAGAAAAGTTCTCGCAACACTTGTTGCACTATCCTTACTTATGTCCATGTTCACCGGTGTCTTCGCATCCGTGCTCGACACAAGCGCAGCTGGTCCAGCAGCAGTCAGTCTTGGAACAGCGGGCAATTTCGCGATTCTGACCAAAACAGGAATCTCAACAACTGGGACCACCCACGTGACTGGAGATATTGGAGTGAGTCCAGCCGCGGCGAGTACCATAACCGGATTTGCTTTAGTAGCTGACGCTGCGAATGTATTCTCGACATCATCTCTGGTGACCGGCAAAGTATATGCAGCCGACTATGCTCCCCCTACTCCAGCCAATATGACCACGGCTGTCTCCAATATGGAAGCTGCATACACTGCTGCTGCCGGGCGAACACCAGGAGTTGGTCCCTTCTTGAATATCGGAGGCGGCACTGTCGCCGGTCAAACCCTTGTCCCCGGCGTCTACACCTGGGGTTCCAATGTGACGATAACCACGGATCTCACCCTCTCGGGTGGCGCGAATGATGTCTGGGTCTTCCAGATAACGGGGACTCTCGACATTGCGACCGGCAAGCGGATCCTCCTGGTCGGCGGCGCCCAGGCCAAGAACATCTTCTGGCAGGTTGCCGATGCTGTGACCCTTAAGCCGGGCTCACACATTGAGGGGATCATATTGGCCAAGACGAACATTGCGATGCAAAACGGAGCAACACTCAACGGCAGGGCACTTGCGCAGACCGCAGTTACGCTCATTGCTACTACCGTTTCAGCTCCTGCGTCAGCCCCTGCGCCGGTCGTTGCCGATGTCGCCATTACCAAGACGGCCAATAGCGCTACGCCTCACGTTGGCACACAGGTGAGCTTCACCGTTACCGTCACCAATAACGGTTCGGACACCGCAACCGGCGTGGTGGTAACTGACAGTCTTCCAGTTGGTCTGACATATGTCTCGTCCACAGCTTCGCAAGGAACGTACGTTGGGTCTACATGGACAGCAGGAACACTGGCGAGTGGTGGACACGCGACACTGGAGATGCTGGCTGCAGTCGTTCAGGCAGGTAACCTCACCAACACTGCCGTGGCTTCAAGCGTGACTGCGGATGCCAACCTTGCCAACAACACGGCCTCGGTCACTGTCAACGCACAGGCCGAACTTCCGACGCCGCGAGCAGACCTGGTCGTGACAAAGGGCGTCAGCAACCAGGCTCCTCTTGTTGGAGCGCAGATCGTTTTCACCGTCCGCATACAGAACGCTGGACCCGACACTGCCACGAACGTCGTGGTGAATGATGCGCTTCCCAACGGGCTCACATTCGTATCATTCTCAGCTACGCAGGGATTGTATGTGTCCAGTACCGGCATCTGGACCGTCGGAACTCTGGCTAACGGCCAGACAGCCACACTCACGATGACCACCCTCGTCCAGATGGCAGCCAATCGGACCAATACCGCTGTGGGCAGTTCAACGGTGACAGATCCCAACCTCTCAAACAACACGGCGAGCGTGGCTCTGAATCCAATTGCGCCACCACTCGGACTGCACCTCAATCCACTCGCTCTCCCGCTCCAGATCTGCCGCCAAAGTGAGATCGTGGTCGATGAAAGCTGGACCGGTGGCACGGCTCCGTTCACCTGGACAGTCAACTTCGGTGATGGGACGCCAGTAGTCACAGGCTCATCAACGGACCGGCGACTGGTCGTTCGTCACCTGTACGCAGTTGATGGTTTATACGCGATCAGCGTCACGGTCACCGATTCCCCTGGGAAAACGGGCTCTGTCGCTCAAACACTGACAGCCGTCAACTGCAACGTGCCCCAAGAGGTGTACCACCACACGTTCGTCGTCGGCTATCCGGACGGAATGTTCAAACCGGAACGTAACGTCTCCAGGGCAGAAGTCGCTACGGCACTGTCCCGTGCGCTTGGACTCGGCTGGTCCAACACCAACCCTTCCTACCCGGACGTCCCTGCGACCCACTGGGCATCGGGGTACATTCAGATCATGACTGCCGAAGGCATCATGGAAGGCGACGCCTCAGGAACGTTCAGACCTGATGCATTCATCACCCGCGCCGAGGCAGCCGCTGTCCTCCTGCGGATGCTGAAGGTCGAACCATTTCACAACCTGTTGGTCTCCTCCTTCAGGGACGTCCCTGCAACCAACTGGGCACTTGGGTACATTGAGTCCATGCAAAAGTACGGGCTCATCACCGGTTATCCGGACGGGACCTACAAGCCGGACGCTCATATCCTTCGTTCAGAGTTCACCGCAATCGCCGACCGTGCACTCGGCCGTGAGATCAGTACGTCTTCGCAGGTGACCGGACTGAGTGGAGACATCCGCTATCCGGACGTCCCTGCGACTCACTGGGCGTACCTCTACATCCTCGAAGCTTCGACCCCACACACGGTGGAACAGGCAAACCGCCTCAACCGTACCATTGTCCTCAAGTCGAAGACTATCCCGCTCTTCTCTGACGGCACGTCACCCGTCACCATCCGCAAGGTGGGAGACATCCTGACTGCCATCGTTCCAGTCGACGGGCTGCGCCCGGATAGAACTGCCCCGGCTGCTCGCAAGGTGACCGTGGTCGTTACCATCAAGCTGGCGCCGTAACGCTCGGAGAACCCTGACTGCGGCAGAACGCAGAGATAAACATAAGGCCTCGGCGGACAACCGCCGGGGCCTTTGTGCTGGGCATTGCCCTTCGCGGGGCACGATGTATACTTGCAGACAGAAGCCCGGTCACTCATCATTCGGGTGGACCGCAAGGGCTGGAGCTGCAATGCGCGAGGCAGATGATTGGTGAGAAGGACATCAAGACTGGTTCTGATATGTACGCTCGTCATCCTGACTGCATGGAGCGCGGGATGTCGAGCAAGAACGACTGACATGCAGGAGGTACCCATGGGAATCACCATCACGAGTAGTACGTTTTCGGCCGGCACGTCCATCCCCGTCAAGTTCACGGGGCAGGGCATGAACATTTCGCCAAACCTCGCATGGAGCGGAGCCCCGGCAGGCCTCAAAAGCTACGTCCTGGTCTGTGATGACCCGGACGCCCCCAGCGGGACCTGGGTTCACTGGACCATGTGGAATATTCCTCCGTCCACGACGAGTCTACCGGAGGGAGCGGCTTCAGACGCAATGCCGGCGGACGGGTCTGTCCAGGGTGTCACCAGCTCAGGACGCAGTGGCTACAACGGGCCGATGCCCCCGAAGGGAAACGCCCATCACTACTACTTCCGGATGTACGCTCTGGATACGTTGCTGAATCTGGACGCGTCCGCCTCGCGGGCACAACTGGATAGCGCGATGCAAGGGCACGTCCTCTCCCAGGGGCAGCTGATGGGAACGTATCAGCGGCAATAGCAGACACGATCGACCCTGACAGACATCTCGCAGACTCTCGGCATGATCTGACAGTCCGGTCGCCCCACGCAGGCACCTACTGCGGGGTCGACGTTCCCCCGGAGACGGTCGCGCTGTTGACGGTGATGGTGACGGTCTTCGTGAGCTCTTCCCACTGGACCTCTGCGCCAAGGTGCTCACTGACGAAGCGCACCGGCAGCATGGTCCTGCCGTTCATGATGGCCGCTGGAACGTCCAGGACAACCGCCTCGCCATTCACGACAGCAGTTCGATTGCCGATCTGAAGCAGCAGGATCGTTCCGTTGAAGCCCACTTCGACACTACGCGTCTCGGGGACCCAGGTGATTGCGCCGCCCAGACCCTCGATGATGGGTCGCAATGGCACCAGCGTTCGACCTCCCACGATGACGGGAGGGGTGTCCAGGGTCACGATCTGACCGTCCAGATGGGCGACCTTGCTACCGACGGAAAGCGTGATGATATGCTGGTTCGGGTCGACAGACTTCTCGAACGTCGCCAGGACGGACTTGTTGCCATCCATTGTGAGCGCGAGCGGATTGGCTGTGCCAGTGACACTGCCACTCCACCCCGTGAACTCCCATCCGGGAGCCGGCCTTGCGGTGAAGGTCACCGTACTCCCTGCAGGATACGATCCCCTCAGCGGCTCTACGCTCAGCAAGCCATTGCCCATGACCGCAGAAAGCAGCGTGTATGACGCGGGGGTGATCCCACCGATGACGTACTGTGACAGACTCTGTTCATTGCCGTTGAACCAGTCCAGGTCGACGCTGTGCCCTCCGATGCCCGGAACGGTTCCATTGTCGGCATACTGCCAGAACGCCCAGCTGTCCCAGCCCCCGGTGTTTGGCTGGGCTGATGGTGTATACGCCGCGATCCACAGGCGATAGCGTCCATCGATGGTGGGGTCGGCCTTGTGGAGGTCCGCGGCGACCGACGTGCTGCAGTAGATGAGAGGGTTAGCCCCGGTTGCTCCACGTACGATGCCAGACCATTCGTCGATCCAGCGCACCATGGCCGCGCCCTTGATGTTGTACCGTGGCTCGATGTCCAGGACAGGTACAAGGAACCCTGGCCCGATGAACTGTCCGGCCGTCTTCAGGAAGTAGGCCGCCTCAGCGGCAGCTGTGTTCTCAGCGGGCCAGCAGATGTGGTAAACTCCTGTCAGCAGTCCCGCGGAACGCGCACCAGGTACCAGCACGCTCATGAAGGCGTCCGTGATGTTCACTCCTTCGGTCGCCTTGACAAAAGCAAACTGGTAGCCGGCGAAACGCACCGCGGCCCAGTTGATCGGGTCGCCGGCATGGTCGCCCCCGCACTGCCACCGGGACACATCGATGCCCTGGATCATGCCTACGCGCATCTGCGCAGGGATATTCATACTGCCCGTGGAACAGGCGACGCGGACGAGACTCTTGTAGGTCCCCGCCGGCATACCGGTCCGCTGCACCCCGATGTTGATGCGCTGGCTTCCGCTGACAGGAACGCTCCCTGACGTGGGCGCAACACCGACCAGCCATGAGGCGCCAGGGATGATGTCAAACGTCACCGGCGTGCTCCCAGTATTCTGGAGCGTCAGGACGAGCGACGTCTGCTCGCCGCCGAAATCGAGCTCCGGAGGAAGAAAGAAGATGCCTGTCGGCATCGGGGCCACCTGTGGAACCGCCTGGACACCCTCGCAGAGATCGCTTGCGCCGTTCGCGTTGACGGCGCTGACGGCGTACCAGTAGGGCCTGCCGCCGATGAGCATGGGGCCGTCCGTCCAGGTCCGCGTGTCGAAGCCCTGATCACCGACATTCAGTATGGCAACGAGCGTCGACGGATCCGCGTGACGGTCGCGGTAGATACGCCAAGCAGTAATCGGGGCGGTTCCGGGTTCCTCGGGGAGACTCCATGAAAGCGCAACGGACTCGATCCCGGCTGTCGCCACAAGGGCCGTCGGCGCACTGGGAATCGGACTGGGGACAGCCACTTGGAGATACTTGTCGACCGACCAGCCCATCACGCCGCTTTTCCACTGGACGCGCCACCAGGTGAAGGTGCCACTGACAACCGGACCCTCCTGGGCGACCCCGCGAGCCCCGTCCATCTCGACGCCGACGACAGCTCCAGCACTGTCAGCCGACGATCGCACGTTGAGGCCGTCTCCCCCTGTGCCCGTGACTTCGACAGTAGAACCGACAGTCAGTGTCTCGGCAAGCGCAGAAAAAGGCGCGGACATGAGAGAGGTCAGCAGCACCAGACACAGCATGATGGCAGCCGGCCCCCTGAGCGTCACCCTCTTCTCACTAACGTGCCTGCCTTCTGGATGCCTCATGTCGACGGTTGTGCCTCCCGTACGGTGGAGTTCCCGGATGCAGTCTGCCGGCCTGTCGTCGCCACCTGTACCCATATTGTAGCAGCGTTCAGGCATCCATTCCGCACAGGTCTTCACAGAACCTGCGAACACCTGCTGTTGTCGAAAACAACGCTCAGGGGCGCTTGCCTCCCGCGCGGATCATCTCCTGCACCCGGTCCGTAACCTGCGGCACCGTCAGACCGGTCGTATCCAGGCAGGGGGCGTCAAGTGCCTGGTACAGGGGGAGACGCAGGACGGCTTCGTCAAGAGCAGACGGGGGGCATGCATCAGCAATGAGACGAGCGCGCAGCTCCTCGGGGGTGCAGACCAGCGAGACGCGTGTCAACCTGCATTCCAGGTCCTGCAACCCCGAAAGGATTGTGCGGACGATGAGTTCGTTGTGCAGGACCCAGTCGAAGATCACGGTCTCGTATGCAGAACAGGCCAGATAGTTGCGCAGCACGACGATGATGTTGCGCTCCACCATCGCCTGGGTCTCGTTCGTCACCTGCCACGGATGCATCGTCCAGCACCAGTCGCCGTCGAGCCATACCGCCTTGTCGAGACGGCTCAGCAACTCCCTGCATACCGCGCTCTTGCCAACTCCTATCGGCCCACCAATGACGACAAGGTTCTTCATGTGACTCCTCTCGCTTTGCCAATCGGCGCTCCGGCGCCCACTCCTATTATCCTATGCCGTCACTGTCGCACTGCAACCTGTAGCCGCCGTCTTGCACGACACGGTCCACGGCCCTACAATGCATGTGCTGCAGTACCTGCAACAGCGGGCGCGCAACGCAGGACAGGAGGCCAGTGATGAAGTTGATCATGTTCGACATGGATGGTACCCTCTTTCGGACAGAGACGTCCTTCTTTCCCTCTGTACGAGAGTTTGCCAGCCGTCATGCCTTCCCGGTGCCTGATGAGGCGTTTCTTCGAAGCTTCATCGGCCAGAGTGGCAGTGAATGGCGCGCTTGGCTGGAACAGCTTCAGCTCGACCAATCGACCGAGGAGCTGGCCTCTGAGTTCGACCTCCTGGAACAGGAATACGTGAAGACACAGGGTGAGCTGTACCCTGGTGCCGCAGACATCCTCAGGGCCCTGGCACTGGATGGATGGAAGCTCGGCGTATGCAGCAATGCCCCCGGGTGGTATCCTGAGATGATCCTGACCCGGGCAGGCGTCCGCGACCTGTTCACGGTGGTCCGCGTACCCAGCCACCCCGACCAGACGAAGGCAATGATGCTCTGCGAGGTGTGGAATGAGCTTCACCCAGAGCAGTGCGCGATGGTGGGGGATCGAGCTGACGACATGCGGGCCGCGTACGCGGGAGGCTACTTTGCGATAGGCGCCGTCTACGGTTGGGCTCCACAGGAACTGGAGCTCGCAGACGTTCGCATCCACGACATTGCCGAGATACCGACGGCCCTGGCCCATCACTGGTCTCAAGAGGGTGAGACCGAGAGCGCAAGCGTTCCGGCGACGGCTGCACCTGCTCCTGTCGTTGTTCCTCCGGCCTTCTCTCCACAGCTACCCGTCGCCCAGGCGCTAGCGGCAACGGCCAAGGTTCAGGAACCCCTGCCTGCCAAGCCGAAGGTATCCGTCCCCCAGCGTGAAGAGACTCCTTCCCAGATGATCGAGACGCCTGCCATCACACGCCCCATCGAGCCGGCAACGCCTGAAGAGGTCGTGGAGCCTGCAGTGGAGACGCCTGCCCCCATGGCTCCGGTCGAGCCGGTGGTCACACCGCCTACCCCGGTGGCGCCGCTCCGCTCGACGCCAGAGGCTGTCATCTCCCGTCCCGTTGAGCCGGAACCGCCGGCCGCAGCCAGAAGGTCCTGGAACCCGTTCCGCAGGCACGAGGACAAACCACGGTAGAGTTGGACCGCCACTTGCCAATACGATAGTAAGTTGTACGATGGTTGCACGATCAGGCCTTGCCTGGCCGCCCATGGAGGTTGCTCGAGTGCGAATTGCATAGTTCCGCTATACCGTAGCACCAACTCCGTCACATGCCTTCGGCACCGTGGCGACCAACACGGAGGAACATATGCAGATCACATGCACCAACCTATCCTTCTCATATCCGAACCAGACCACGCCCCTGTTCGAGGGAGTCACCTTCGCCGTCTCTGATGCGTCACGCCTCGGCATCATCGGTCCGAACGGCAGCGGCAAATCGACGTTGCTGGGTCTCCTGACAGGCAGTCTGCATCCCAGCACAGGTACCGTCGCGCGTTCACGCCCATCCCCTCGCATCGCTCTCGTCGAGATGGACCCGGGCGACAGCCGGCTCGTCATGACATGCGCCCTCGCGGTTCGCGACCCGCGCCTCGCCACGGTTTGGAGCATCATGCAGTTGGACTCCAGTGTCGACAGCACAGCAGAAGCGGCCGCCGAGTTTGCAGCGCAGGGCGGCTATACGGTTCTGGCCGACGTCAAGCGCACCCTGGCAGGCATCGGACTGCCGGAAGAGCTCTGGGATCACACCGTTGCGTCGCTATCCGTCGGAGAGCGCCTGTGGCTGCGCATCGCGGAAGCACTGCTCGCTCGAGCCGACCTCCTGATCCTTGACGAGCCCACCTCGCATCTCGACATCCAGAAGCGCGCAGAGCTGGCCGCAATGCTTCAGGACCTCGACCGGCCGTATGTGGTCGTGTCGCACGACCGGCACTTCCTGGACCTGGTCAGCACGCAAGTCCTGGAGCTGACGCGTGGACGCGCGCGTCTGTACGCCGGCGGCTATGCCACGTACGTGTCGACTGTCAAGGCTGAACAGGAGCACGACCGCGATATCTACGCTGTGCAGACACGCAAGGTGAAGCAGTTGAAGAAAGCCATCGGCATGGTCAAGGAGCGGGCTGGCAGTATCGAGGCGCTGGCGTACAAGTCGAGCTCGGGTTTCTTCAGCCACAAGGCCGCCAAGATGGAGAAACGTGCCAAGGCTATGCGCACGCAATTGGCACGGTCCCTTGCCGAGGCACGCGTGGCGAAACCCTTCATCGAGAAGACGAGAAACTACGTCCTGGAGGGTTCGACCCGCGGTGGCATCCTGGTCTCGCTGGTGCGTGTCACAACTTTGGCCGGCCGGCTTACCCTGTTCCGTGACCTGTCGCTGACCATCCACAGTGGTGAGCACTGGTGCCTGCTGGGACCGAATGGGGCGGGCAAGTCCACGTTGCTCCAGATAATGATCGGGCAGCGGCGACCGGATGCAGGAGACGTGATGCTGTCGCCATCGGTCAAGGTCGGCTTCGTCCCACAGCAAATTGCACTGGACCATGGCGAGGACATTCCCATCGACCTCGTACGGCAGACGAGCGGCATCGGCAGTGAGGACGCACGCATGCTCCTTGGGACACTCGGCATCGAAGGCAACCAGGTCTTCCAACCCATGCAGCAGCTGTCCATAGGCCAGCAGAAACGCGTGTTCATTGCCCGGCTGGTCGCCACCAGACCCGACCTCCTGGTCATCGACGAACTCGAGGGCAACCTCGCCATCGACGCTGTAGCACAGCTGGAACAGGCCCTGTCCGTCTTCCCCGGAGCTCTGGTCATGGTCACACACGACGTGGCACTTGCAGAAGCCGTCGGCCGACACTTCATTACGCTCGACGGAACAGGAAGATGGTCACCTGGGAACCTCTTTGCCGATCGGGCAACCACGTTCGGCAAAGGGCCGCAGTGCCCCTAATCGCGATCACCACACAACCTTCGTTGACAGTGCCCTGTTTGATCCCATACTATAGTGTCTTGCAGGTCTGTGCACAGGGAAACAGACGGTCGGGGAAACCCGATCGAACGCTCACTGTCGATGTCTCATAGCATGGGTCCAATAGCACTCGCCACACCCGTGCGGCGACATCCGACATATGAAAGAGCCGTCTGCTGACTGTCTGAGAGCGTCATCCTGTCGAGCGCCGGCACAAGGAGCTCACGTGACATTTGATTCATTCCATCTCGACCCCCGCCTCACCGCGGGTATTGTTTCATGCGGCTACACCACACCCACACCCATCCAGGAGCAGGGTATTCCCCCTGTCATGGAAGGACATGACGTCATGGGCCTTGCCCAGACCGGCACAGGCAAGACGGCCGCATACGCACTTCCAATCATGGAGCGCCTGCTGACGGGGCCACATGGCTCGCTGCGCGCCCTCATCGTTGCCCCAACCAGGGAACTGGCCGAGCAGATCGCCGAGGACTTCCGTGATTTGGGCCACAAGGCTCGCCTCACCGTCCTCACCATCTATGGCGGCGTCGGCATCAATCCACAGATCGATGCGCTCCGGCGCGGCGTCGACATCGTCGTCGCCTGCCCAGGCCGTTTGCTGGACCATATCACTCAAGGGACAGTCGACCTTACCAGGATCCAGGTCCTCGTCCTCGACGAAGCGGACATGATGCTGGATATGGGCTTTCTGCCCGATGTCCGCCGCATCATCAAGAACCTCCCCGCCCAGCGTCAGAATCTGTTGTTCAGCGCCACCATGCCGGAGGATATTCGCCATCTGGCCGATGCTATCCTCCATGACCCCGTGACTATCCAGATCGGCCACTCCGCTCCGGTAGAAACGGTTTCACATGCTCTCTACCCGGTACCGCAGCACCTCAAGACACCGCTGCTCATCGAGCTGCTGAAGCACACCGACACGGAGTCAGTCTTGATCTTCACCCGCACCAAGCACCGTGCCAAGAAACTTGGCGAGAAGCTGGCTAATGAAGGCTACCGTGCGACGTCGCTGCAGGGCAATCTGTCACAGCGCGCACGCCAGGCGGCACTTGGCGGCTTTCGTGACGGCAGCTACAAGGTACTGGTCGCTACCGATATCGCGGCCCGCGGCATCGACGTGACGCAGATCTCCCACGTCATCAACTATGACATCCCGGACACGACGGACGCGTACACCCATCGCATCGGGCGTACCGGCCGAGCTCTCCGTTCGGGAGATGCGTTCACGCTGGTCACAGAGGAAGACACGATCCTGGTCCGTGATATTGAGAAGGTTTTGGGAACACCAATCGAACGGCGTACCCTCTCCGGCTTCGACTACAAGGCCCCGGCTCCAAGGCGCGAAACCGAGTTTGCCTGGGACCCCAGATCCAGTACGGGTTCCAGCCGTCCTCAGCGTTCGGCCGGCCGTGACGGTCAGTCCACGTTGGCCGCGAAACATCATGAAAACAGCGTGAATTCGCCAAAGAGCTCGAATCATCGCTCAGCAACGAGAAGACCGGCCAGTATCCGAACCTCTTGACAGCGTTTGCACAGAAGTGATATAATAGAGATGTGATAGCGCCAAACGTTATCACATGCCCTCCTTCGCAGGGGCCCCGTCTGGGGCCCCTCGCTTTTTCCCCGTGGCTTGTACCTGTTCCGGTACGCTATTCGCGAATCGTCTGCCCCAGCGTCGGCACATCCACGAGGACAAAATCCGAGTGGTCGATCGCTCCCACCATGAACTCGGGCTCGTCCGCGATGCGCGCCTGGTCCCCTGACTCATAGTCGACCCCATTGACAGTCAGAGCGCCACGGGTCACGTAGAGGAATGCGCAACGGTCCGGGGTCATCCGGTACTCGATCATCTGGTAGCGCTCGAGGAAGCCGACGAAAACGGTCGCGTCCGCGTTCATCGGAATCGCCCCGGCCTTGTTCTGACCCGAGGCAACTGCGACCAGCTCGTTAGGAGGAGGAAGCGCTCCAAATGCAGCCTCAACATGGGAGGGCATCAGTCCCGGCACCCGCGGAAAGATCCCCACCTGATACAAATGGGCCTTTCCGGGGCACTCGTTCATCTCCTCGTGACGGACGCCGGTGCCGGAAGACAGGACCTGGACATCTCCTGGACGAAGGCGTACCGGAGGCTGAACCCCCTGCCGCTGTCGTATTTCCCCTGCCACGACGATGGTGACGACCTCAATCTCATCATGGAAGTGGAGTGGAAAACTACCCGCGGGGTTAAGCAGGTCATCGTTGAAAAAACGGAGACCGCCCCATCGGACGTTTCCGGGCTCAAAGTAGTCACCGTACGAGAACAGCAGGAAGTTCTCGGAACTCTGCGACACGGCGAGGTGTCGCTTCTGCGATGCTACGCGGCGGATCATCCGGTCTCGCTGTCGAGCTGGTCCTCAGACAGAATCTCGCCAGAACCGATCATGTCGAGAAATGTCAGCCCTATTGTTGGATCGAACTGCGTCCCAAGGTGTCCTGCAATTTCCTCCTGAGCCTCTGCCACCGAGAGAGAACAGCGATATGGACGCTGAGACGTCATTGCATCGAATGTGTCGGCGAGAGCCATAATTCGAGAGCCGACCGGAATGTGTTCTCCCGACAAGCCATCTGGGTAGCCTGCTCCATCCCATCGCTCGTGGTGATTGCGGATGATAGCCGCAACATTGTGCAGCTGCGCGATGGGGCGCAGGATGCTCTCGCCGACCAGAGGATGTGTGTCCATGAGCACCACCTCTTCCGGCGTCAGACGGGATGGCTTGTCCAGCAGGCGGTCGGGGACCGCTACCTTGCCGATGTCGTGGAGACGGGCGGCCAGCTGGATCTCGGCTGCATCGGCGGCATGGCCCAGGATCCTGCGAGCAACCTTGCCCGCCATGAAGGCGACTCGGGTGGAATGCCCGCACGTGTACTGGTCTCGAGCCTCCAGTGCATCAACCAGCGTGATCATGCCGTCCACAAAACGCTCCTGCAGCGCATCTTGCAGGGCCGCGACCTGTTGCTGAAGCCCACTGACTCGCGCCTCGTGACAGGCATCCTGAAGCTGCCGGTCTGTCACGTCGTGAGAGGTAACGGTAGTACCGGCATAGGTACCTCCCGACGTTTTCACGGGGACGCATCGGTGTTCATAGACCCTGCCTGTTGACGGGTTGCCCTCGACAACCGAGAACTCCGTCGCTGTTCCTGTCCGGAGTGCTCCAAGCCCCTGTTCGACATCCTCGGTCACCGAGCCGGCGAAGAGCAGGGGAAAAGCAATGCCGGCATCCGGCCGCGGACCCCTGACGAGTCGCGCCTGAGCGTTGAGCGTAACCACATGGTCATGAGCATCGGCCACGACGACGCCGTCAGGAAGCTGTTCGAGAGCCAATCGTATCAGTTCACCATCATCCTGAGCCATATGCGCCTCCTAAGCGTCACGTACCACGCCCCTTCAAGAGAGTTTAGCGCGTTATGGTGTCAAGTAAAACGATACCATCTGAGACAGCAGGAATAGACATCGCTGCTGACAGGAAATGAAAAAGGCGAAAGGCTTACGCCTCTCGCCATTGTAGGAAGTTGGCTGGAGAAAGAAAGTCGGAACCTTCTCATCTAACACGTTCGTAATCTTAGCAAGTTCATCGCGGCACACAAGGGCAGGTCTCGCAGACAATCGTTCACAATTTGTGCAAGACGCCGGAAGACGCGCTGTAGATCAGGTTTCGATGCGGACTCCCTTTCAGAATGCCATGTTCGCCGTACTCCCTGCAGCAACACTGTTGCAAAAGGGACGCGGTGGCATACCATGAAGTTGCAGGTCCGCTCAACGCTCACGTGGAACGCCGATGGCGATGGTCACGGGCGACCGCAAGGGGAGCACGAAATGGAGCTACGTGGAACACTCAGGGACTTCTCTCTCGAGGCTATCCTTGGCCTGATTCGGAACGGTCACAAGACAGGCACACTGCGTCTCGTCGTTACGACACCACTGGGAATACCGCGCCGGGTCGACCTGTCCTTTCTGGGAGGGGAGATAGCATCCGTCCAGTGTGGCTCTCTCCATGGGCTTGAGGCCTTGCGTGAAGCAGCAATATGTGTGGATGGCTCATTCGAGTTCAGCGTCGACAGCGCACTCTCCCCTCAGGACGAGAACGTCCCGGTTCCAATGGATGTAGCGCTGGCGACCATCGACGAGGCACGAAATGCGATGAAATCCCTGAGTGCGGCCCTTCCTGCCACCGGCGTGGCATTCAGTCACGGCGTCCCTTCCGATGACCCCGTCCACATCAGTGTCGAGGAGTTCCGCCTTCTGGCGGTCATGCGCGACGGCATGACCCTGAACGATCTCATCGCAGCGAACACTGCTCCTACTGTGGATTCGATGCGCGTCGTCCGGCAGCTCATGGAACGAGGGCTCCTCTTCGCCGGTCCCACGGGGTGACATCGAGCGTAAACAGCACCACAGGCTCATCCTGAACCCTTCTGTCGATGGGTGCACCATAACTCCAACGGGTACCCGAAATCCAGAACACAGGAGGCACAGATGACCGTCCAGGAACAGGCAGGAACGATCCGTATCACGTTCGTCAGCAAGAAGGGCGAGACCATCGCCTACGTCAACCCGCTTGCCACAGACGCCGTCGCATATGCGTGCGCCGGACAGCTCATGACTCTGCTCACTGAGCAGACGGCCGCCATCGTACGCAACAGGCGGTCCGCGTTCGTGGAGTAAGGAGGTAACCCATGGCTGATTCTCAGACCACCGTCCTTCGCCTCGTGTTCGGCACCGACACACCCGGAAAGACTTATGCAATGGAGTTCAACAGCCCCAAGCCGGACCTCACGGACGCTCTGATCCGTCCGGTGATGCAGCAGTTCATCGACGGCCAGCTGGTCAGCGGGACGAACGGTATGCTCACGAGCATCGAAAGCGCCGGCATCATCACCCGTCAGGTGACGGAAGTCATATCGTAGCAGCCGCACGTCCATCAGGGCATAACAAGAAGGGGCGCAGCCATGGCTGCGCCCCTTCTGCATTTCCAGCGTCAGACCTTGACGTTGACTCCTGCCCGCAGGGCCACGTCAGCCGCAACGATCCCCTTGGCCACAAGCTCCTTGACGCATTTCTCCATGGTCATCATCCCCATGGCACCGCTGGTCTGCATCGTGGAGACAATCTGGTAAGACTTGTTCTCACGGATGAGGTTCCGGACGGCCGGTGTCGCTATCAGCACTTCCGTGGCCACGACCAGCCCGTTGCCGTCTCTGCGCGTCAGAAGTTGCTGCGTCACGATGGCTGACAGCACGTTCGCCAGCTGGACCCGGATCTGCCCCTGCTGAGCGGCGGGAAAGACATCGATGATACGGTCGATGGATTGCGGAGCCGAATTGGTGTGCAGGGTCCCGAACACCAGGTGTCCGGTCTCGGCGGCCGTCAGAGCTGCCGCAATCGTCTCCAGGTCTCGCAGTTCGCCCACGAGGATGATGTCGGGGTCCTCTCGCAACACGGCGCGCAGAGCATGTGCGAACGATTCCGTGTCCTCGCCCAGCTCCCGCTGGACCACGATGCCCTTGCGGTGCTGGAACAGGAACTCGACGGGGTCCTCGACGGTGACCGTATGGACGTCGCGTTCCTGGTTGATCTTGTCGATCATCGCCGCAAGTGTTGTCGACTTGCCATGGCCGGTCGGCCCCGTCACGAGCACAAAGCCCTTCTCCAGCTTGATCAGGTCCTTCACGACCTCTGGCAGCCCGAGTGAATCCAAGTCGGGGATGGTGAATGGGATACGCCGCATGGTCACGGCCATCGTGCCCCGCTGCCGGAAGACGTTCACACGGAACCGCGCCAGGCCTTTGACCGAGTAGGAGAAGTCGAAGTCCAGATGCTGCTTGAACACAGTCTTCTGGTCGTCGTTCATGATGGGAAACACAAGCGCTTCGATGCCGCCTCCTGACATCATCTCGGTCCCAATCGGCAACAGATGCTTGTGGATACGCAGCATGGGCGGCGTTCCCGCCTGTAAATGCAGGTCTGAGGCCCCGCGGTCGACAACAATCTTCAGGATATCGTCCAGGCCCCTTATTTCGATGGGTACCCTCTTGAGTTCGTCCATCAGTACCTCCAAATCGGCCGGACAATCACCACTTGTGCCGTGCCTTCATGTAGTATAGCAGCACACTGGTTTCTTCTACTCATGGAACATATATCGCTTCCTTGCCTATTGTCAACGCACTCTCCTCGGTCTCCACATGCCGTGCGTGCGTTCACGACGGGGCACGATTGACAAACCGGCGCAGGGACGGTAGCATGAATTGATAGTCATGGAGCGCATGACCACCGTGCTCGTCCACTGGGAGGCCTGTCATGAACATCAACACACGCATCTGGGAAAACAGCATCGCAGATCTGCCAAAGGGGGACCAGCAGGCGGAGCAGTTCGAGCACTACGCCCGTGAATTCTTCATGCCTGACAGCATTGCCCCATCTGTCTATCTGGCCAACGTGGCTGCGCTCATGGAACAGTCGACCGAGGAAAGTGGCGTCCAGCCGACTCCATCTGCGGCACAAATGGCCTTGTCGATGCAGCATCCCACTGGCTTCCCAACATGGTTTCTCGCAGCCTACCCGGACGTGGCCCTCTGGTTCTCTTCGCAGGATGGCCCTGACCGCAAGGTTGTCGATGCCGAAGTGGCCAGAAGATCGGCAGCATCCGGAGCTGCAGCCAGCCATCTCGTCGACGAGAATGGGTTTTTCGCGCACGCCGTCCTGCGGACTCTTGTCGACCTGTACCGCGAACGCACAGGCTCTGTGCTGGAATGCACTGCTTCTGATGCCGACCTTCAGGAAGAGGGGGCAGCCGGTTCGACGGACAAACAAGCCCTGACAGCCCAGCAGGCTGTCGACCTGATGGCCGCAAATATCACTCGTTATGAGCGTGAGCTGGCTACCAGCTACGGAGACAGGTTCGCGGGCATACAACCACGCCTGACGGTGGCAGGACTTCTTCAGCTTGGCTACTACGTCCTCGTGGATCACGTCATCCCGCTCGTGACCCTCATCCAGGCTGCCGACGCATCGGCGTCGGCAGATGATCCAGTCGTCGAATTCGTGGAGCGGCTCGAGATAGAGGTGTTCTGCGCTGAGGGCGGGGAGGGTGAACGAAAGCGCATCGAAGGGGCATGTCACCTGCTGCGTTCGCGCATTCTCGACGTCGTCCTCCAGACTCGGACGGACTTCGAAGAAATGCCCTCGCTCACGCAGGCCACCCGCAATTTCATGGATCTGCCTCAGTTCGAGCCACTGCGACAGGCCATCGGTATCCGTCCAGCCGGCTAGCAGGCGACTCTGGCCGGAAGCGAAGTCCGGTTAGGGGATGTCCGAGCGCAACGGTTCCGGCTCGATCAATCCGTATGCCTCCGAGACGGGGACCACAAACATGATGCCAACGCCCTTCTGGGTCAAGTCCCCAACTGCACCCAGCACGATCTTCTTGGCGCGCTCCAGGGCTTCTGTGTTGCTGATGACCGAGAAGATCATCTTGCTGCTCGCCTGCACCGGTGAACCACCCAGCAGGCGGGCAATACTGGCCACGATCGGGATGTCGGCCGCAAGCATCTGACCCATGCCCCGGCTGTCGATGACCGTTGCGCCACCGACATCGATGGCAGTAAAACCCTCCAGTACCTTGCGCACATGTGCATCACTGTTCAGCACAGCAACCAGCAGGAACATCGGCACCTCCGGAAAACATACATCTCCTGTATCAGTGTGGCGGAGGACTGTCGCCTGTCAACTGCCGCACTATGGCCAAGGCCCATGCGCCCCTGTTCATCGCTCTTCGGCCGGGGCGAACCCTCTTGCCTTGGGGGCTACGGCTCCCCATCGGTGAGTGGCAATGGCGCCTCTTCGGGCTGCGCGGGCGCGACACTGCGATGGGCTGCAGATGCGGACGCAGTATCCTGTGCTGTCACGTCGTCCCCGAGTCCGCGTCGTCTGCGCCCCTTGCCCTTCGCCGCCTCGGGATTGCGCCCGAGCAAGGACTCAGGGACAAAGCCCGCGTTCTTGAGGAAGAACCAGTTGGTTGCAGGCAGGTCGAGGGCCAGGTATGCCGAGCGTGCGCCACGTTCCAGCGTCCCCTCCAGCAGCAGCGGATGCGACCCGATCTGGACGAAACTTTCAAGGACGCCCTCACCGGGATATGGCTCGGATGCGCCGAAATGCGCCGCGGCCGCGCGCAGGCCGTCATGGTCGGCGTAGTGCAGGCGGCAATCTGGTGAAACCGACGCCAGCAGGCGTGCCATGAGCGGCGAGACGTGGGCACCCTGCGGCACACCCGCGGTCACCGTGTGACGTGCGGCACGCGCCTGCTCGAGCAGCCAGCCCTGATGACGGGCGCGCTCCCCCACCATGATCCGCTGGCCGCCCACGACGTTGTTGGGTAACCACTCCTTGATGTCGAGGAGAGCCCTGGGGTCGACGCGGCGCACCGCTCCCTTTTGCTCGATGATGCTGACAATATGCCTCAGGACCGAATCCTGCGCCCCACGGTCGTGCACGAAATCGAGGTCGCCCACCAGGATGAACTTGCCGCGTGCCCGGCTGAGCGCGACGTTGAGCAGGCGAGGCGCCGGGTCGACGTCCCAGTCCTCCAGATTGCCTCGTGTCAGTGTCGACATAGACCACTGTGGTTCTCCGTCGGTCAGCGAGAAGATGACGACGTCTACCTCTGAACCCTGATAGCGGTGGACGGTCGAGATCGTCAGCCGTTCCCGGTCCAGCGCCAGTTCGCGCGCCATGGTCCCCAGGAGACGTGCCTGGACGGCATAGGGCGTCACCACCCCGATGCTGATGTCCGGGTAGCGGGAGAGCATGCCGGCGGCGATCGTCATCACCGTGACCGCCTCCACCAGGTTGAGGCGGGAGTACCCTTTGACCTCCCGGTAGCACCGTGTCTGCAGAAGCGATGTGTCCACGGCGGCCAAGGCTTGTCCCTCGAACGGAGCAAGGCGTGCAATCGAGCTGGTGCGAACGATGACGCGCTCGCCGTCGTCCAGCCGGTCCTGGTAGAACAGCCGGCTCACGGCCGAACGGATGGATGGGTGCATGCGGTATTGCGTGCGCAGCATGGCCATATCGGGCACGTCCTCGCCGGCGCGCACCGCCTTCGTGATGCCCCGCACCTGGTAGATGTCCCGCTGCAGCCACTCGCGGACGGCCGCCGTCGTGCCGGAGGCGATGGGGGGTAGCTGCATGAAATCGCCCGCGAAGACGATCTTGCCCCGCGCCCTCGAGGCAGCCAGGACGTCATACGGTACCAGCGACATGCTCGCCTCGTCGATGATGACCACGTCGAACGAGCGTTCCATGAGTTCGTCCGACAAGGCCAGCTTCGTCAGCGTCGTGGCGACGACCTGCGTCTCCGCAACCAGCTTCTTCAGTTCCTTGTCGACACGGTGGCGCAGTCTGCCCATGTCGCCCCTCACCGTCTCGAATTCGGCGGTGTCGAACAGCTCCTCTCGCTTCGCATGCTCCAGCAGGTCACGACGCCGCGACTGAAGACCCACAAAGCGCTCAGCGTCGACGTTGCGCCTAGCGAGGATGTTGAGTGGGTTGATGTCGGACTCGACCAGGAGGTCGCGCTTGGTGATGATGCCGTACCGGATCACGGCACCGCAGGAAAGGTACGGTGTCCCACGGCAGGCGTTCACCACGGCAAGCGTCGCGACGTCGACTGCCGCGTTGCTGTGTGCCAGCAGCAGGACACTCTTGTGACGCTCGATGAGTTCGCGCACCAGGTAGGCGATAGTCCGCGTCTTACCGGTGCCAGGTGGACCCCAGATGAAGCTGACGTCACACTCTGCGACCTTCTGCAGTGCGTCGCGCTGTGACGGGTCCAGCCACCGGTTGTCCGCGAAGGCCCCGTTCAGCTCTGGCAGACTATCCCCGGGGGCAGGAGGACTGAGCAGAGCAAGAGCCCGGCCACAATCGTCCTCGTCCTTCAGCGCGTTCAGCCTGTCTTCCAGTTTCAACAGCAGGTCCCATGGCGTAGCAATCATCGTGGCCGCGCGCACCAGAGCCCCAAGGAACTCGCTGGAGGCAATCGACACCAGGTCCCGGTCCCCGCCCACGTAGACGCCCTGCACGACGCGGCCGTCCACGTCGAGCTGTACCATAGCTTCCTCGGGCAGGTTGACCTCGTACGGGGTGCTGAAGAAGTAGAGGAAGTTCTCGTCGCCGCTGTCCGACACCAATGTGCCCTCGACGAGGGAATGGCGATTCGTCCGCTCCGAGGCCTTCTCGGCGGTGACTTCGTCCTCGATTGCAGCGGCGAACGCCGCGATATGGACTGCCAGTTCTTCGTTCATGCGGGCTCCTGTCATCGCGGCGCTGTGCCACGCGAGCATTCATTATACCGCCGCGGGGTTTCCTGTATACTGAGCACAGTGAGACACGAGTTTCCTGGCATGCAGCGTTCAGTATGGGAGGTAACCTGATGTACAAACCGACAACAAAACTCTCCGCTGTCCTGACCGAACACCCGCGGGCGGCGGCCTATCTTGCATCGATCAATCCAAAACTGAAGCTCCTCGGCAACCCGGTCGTCATCGGCCTCATGGCCCCTCGCACCGACCTGCGGAAGGTCGCAGAACGTGCCGGCTGGACTGTGGAAGAGCTGGAAGCGGCCGTGGTCCGCAGTGATACCGAGGGAACCGCTCCAGCGACATCGGGAGATGCTCCGGCCAAGCTCAAGGAAGACCTCAAGGCTGTCCTCCGGAGACTGTACGCAGGCGAAGACCCTGTCAGGTGCAAGGCGCAGTTCAAGGAGCTGATTGCCAGGGCGGACCCACTTCTCATCGCGACAGCCGAGGCGGAACTGGCACGTGAGGGCTTCTCCACCGACCAGCTCATGGAAGCGTGCGACGTCCACATGGACGTCTTTCGCGACCAGCTGGCAAGCTCGCGTACGGTGGTGCCAGATGACCATCCGCTGAAACACTTCATCGACGAGCAGGATGCCATCATTGCCTGGCTCGAGCAAGGACTTGTCCTGGCCAGGACACTCGGCGCGCTGAACGGGTACGCAGAGGCGGAGAGCGTGCTCACCGAGCTGCGCCGCCTGATGCAGCATCTGCACGAGGCCCAGAGCCACGACGCCCGGCAAGAGAACACGCTGTTCCCCCTGCTGGAACGGTATGGCGTCGAAGAACCTCCCGCGATCATGTGGGCTGAGCACAACCGCATGAAGGCAACGCGCGACGTCATCGACAAGACGATCCACGGGGCACCCGACGCCCTGCCCTACGCGCAGTTTGCGCAGGTGCTGGCGGGCGCGTTTCAGCACTGGCTGGAGACCTTCGTCCAGCACGCAAAGAAAGAACAGGAGATTCTGTACAACGTAGCACTCGACCTGCTGTCCGAAAAGGACTGGCAGGATCTTCAGCAGGAATCCCAGGAACTGGGGTTCTTTGCACTGCCAGAGGAGGAGAACCGATGAGCGATACCAGTTGCGACCTGTTCGAGGGCATGGACCTCGACGTCCTGCTTGCACTGTTCGATACGCTGCCGGTCGACGTCTCGTTTGTGAACGCGGACGACGAGGTGACCTACTTCAACCTGCCTGCCGCAGGGCGCATCTTTCCGCGCACACGGCTGGACATCGGGCGCAGGGTACAGCGCTGCCACCCGCCCCAGAGCGTGGACAAGGTCCAGCGAATTCTGGACGACTTCCGCGCGAAAAAGCGCTCCACGGCCGACTTCTGGCTGGAACTCGGCGGCAAGTTCATCTACATCCGGTACTTCGCCGTCTACGGCAAGGACGGCATCTACCAGGGGACTCTCGAGGTCTCCCAGGACTGCACCGCAATCCGTGCCCTTACAGGCGAGAAGAAACTCGAGAGCGAGCCGGCCGTCTGAGCCGTGCTCAGATCGGCGTCGATGAAGTGACACTGGACACTCTGGACTGACACTCCTGCTTCGACGACACGCTCTACTCGGCCCGCCCTTGAAAAGAAACTGCAGTGTGGTACCGTGATGGTAGTTCATACCACAGGAGGTACTATGAGACACACACGGTTGATGGCTCTCATCACCTGCATTGCGCTGGTCGCAATGCTTGCACTGTCGAATGTGGCTGTTGCACAGACAAAGGGCATGATTGGCATCAATGTCCTGTTGAAGACCGACGTCACAAAATCCATCCTGGCCGACCTGGGCACTCACGGTACGGTCCGGGACGTCATCGCCGAGATCAAAGCTGTGACCATACAGGCCAAGGCGTCGGAGCTGGCTGTCATCCAGGCACTACCCTACGTCGCAGCCGCCAACCCGGATACAGAGCGCAAGACAGGACCTGTGTCCACAACCGCCGTCACTGACTTCTCTGGGGGCATCAACACCTGGGACCTCGATGCGATCAACGTCACTGACTTCGGCGTGGGCCGCACCATCGGCTATGATGGGACGGGCGTCTATGTCGCGGTGCTGGATACCGGCCTTGTCAACAACTGGCCGTATTACTTCCCGACTGAGCGAATTGCCACGCAGTATGCCAAGTGCTTCGGCGGTGGCGGAGGGGAGGCCGGCTTCGTCTCAGAGCAGCCGAACAAGTGGGGGCAGGACCAGAACAGCCACGGGACACACGTCACCAGCACGATCCTTGGCTACAACATGGGCACAAGGCTCGTGAACGGTGTCGCTCCGATGGCCAAGATCATTCCTGTCAAAGTCCTGAACCAGAATGGCTCTGGCTGGTCGTCGGTCGTCGCGCGCGGCATCGAGTACGTGGGCGAACTGAAGGCTGGTCCGCTTGCAAACTACCCTGTCGTCATCAACATGAGCCTCGGTGGACCCAGCCTTGACGCCATGGAGAAGGCGGCCATCGACTATGCCATCGAGCAGGGTGTCATCATCGTGGCATCCGCCGGCAATGAAGGCACGGCAGGCATGGGGTATCCTGGAGCGTATGCACCTGTCATCTCGGTCGCAGCATCAGGGTGGATAGGTGAGTGGACCACGGCAGGATGGTGGCGCACTCTGAACGTTCCTGACCCCACGAATATCGCCGACTACTACATCACAGATTTCTCCAGTCGCGCTATCGATACTGAACAGGACCTTGATGTCGCAGCTCCGGGTTCGTGGTGTGTTGGGCCTTACCAGGTCAATGGTCAGATCAGCTACTACTACCTGGGTGGCACGAGCATGGCATCACCCCACGTGGCGGGCATTGTTGCGCTGATGGCACAGAAGTACCCCTCACTGACAGCGCCTCAGGCAGAGACGTTCCTCGAAGCAAGCGCCATTCCGCTTCCGGCCGGCTCGCGCACGATCTACAACCCCGATGGAAGCTCGGAGACGATCTCTTGGCTCGATGACGCCACGGGTGCAGGTCTGGCTACTGCTGACGCCGCCCTTGCGGCAACACCCTAGCGGCCCACTGTCTCAAACGTTCAACGCCCCCGCTTACGCGGGGGCGTTTGTGTTCCAGGCGATGGCCTCTGAGGATCGCCGGTTCAACGAGCTTCAGTCATGCCTTGGTGATGTGCGCGTCCAGCCAGTCGGCAGCGAAGGCCAGCACGCGCTCCTTTGCCCCATCCGGCTCATGGTGGATGAAATGGTACAGCCCTGGCCACAGCTTGAGCGTCACATCGCCCGATACTCCTGCGGCAAGACGCTGTGACCCTTCGGGCAGTGCGACAACGTCGTCCTCGCCGTGCATCACGAGCAGAGGGACCTGGACCTCCCCGGCACGCGCGAGTGCTTCGGTATTGGTTTCGCCGATGACGGCCGCCAATCCGACGGTGATCTTCTTGTACACCAGCGGGTCCGCATCATACGCGTCCAGCACGCCGACGTCATGGCATACCTTGCCGCGCATGGGGCCCATGCCGTTGCTGACGGTCATCGTGGGCACAACGTGCCGCAGCACCCTGACCTTGCCCATGGCCGCGGCTGATGCCGCCGGCATGACAAAGCCACCACTGCAGAGAATGGCGCCCGCCAGCCGTGGGTGTCTGCGAACCAGGTACGCGGCACCGATGGTCGATCCCATACTGAAGCCGTACAGGAACAGTGGCTTGCCGGGGAAGTGTGCCCGGATTTCGGCACAGTACCGGTCCAGGTCCTCCATGAAGTCGTCGAGGCGGGATACGAACGCCCGCCTCCCCTCGGACACGCCGTGTCCCCGCAGGTCTCCTGCCACAAACGCGTACCCACGGTCGACGAAGCTGCCTCCGATATCCACGTACCGGCCCCCATATTCGCCGACACCGTGCACCAAGGCGACCACGCCGCGCACGTCTCCCTCGGGCGTCCACACGCGGGCATACAGGTTCAGGTTGTCTTTGCTGCGATAGCGGAACTCATCCCTGTGCATCGTTGCCTCCCAGACTCCGTTTCACTGCTCAACCATGATAGTATAGGTCCTCCGGGCGAAAGTGCACTGGCTTATCCGCGTGACGGCGTGTTCCTGGCAACATGTGGGTTCCGGCCTTCGCGGCAACGACGGAGAGAAGCCTGGTGCACAATGGAAAAGGCCGGATCCTGAAGGCCGGCCTGATGGTACGTGGTATGTCCTTCAAGAGAGGCTACTTGTTTTTGGCCAGTTCCAGGGCAGCAGTGGCTGCTTCCTTAAAGAGCGTGCTGGTGCCGGTTGCCTTTGCAACAGCATCAACCATGGCGATGTCGCCAGTCTCGATGAGCTTGGCCTGCATGGTGGCGATAGCGTCGATAGCAGTCGGATATGAGTAGTTGTCTTTGGTTTTGGGCATGAGCTCGACGTACTTGGCCTCGGTGATCTTGTCACCAGCAATCGTCAGCGTGATTTGACCAACGTTGCCACGATCATCGGCGGCAGAGTGGCTGACATAGGAACCGTCGACATAAACGGCCTTCTTTGCGCACCCGGTGAAAGCAACAACCATGAGAGCAGCGACGAGGTCAAAAGAAACAATTCCTCTGGTCATGTTTTGTGGTACTCCTTCCAATTCAGAGATTTTGCCACAGCAGGATTGTGCCCTCTCTGAGGGGGTCCGTCAATCCAACTCGTCGCGAATCCTGCTTGACATTAACCCTGGTATGCGCCCTGATCCTCATCTCCAAAGCAGGCATGGAATTCGCAATTGTGTCTCACTCCGGACAACGCTGCAGGAACGACCGGGCCGGCAACATGAGGGGCGGGCGCGACTCCGCCCCTGAGGAAGGCTGCCGGGCCTCGACCTCGTGGATGTGGACGAGGTCCGGCACTTACAGAATCGCCACTCCGGCCCGGCGCGTTACAGCCGGGACAGGCGACGTTCCTTGCACCATGCCAAGGCACTTCTATACTGCTGGGAGGAACCCGGGAGGCGTCTATGGACGAAGTAGCTCGTCTTGTGCACCAGCGTCTTGTACTCCTCTATGCCCAGGCGTCGAGGTGCCTGGAAGAGCTTCGAGCGTCAGGTCTATCCGCGCACCTGATGTCGGTGGACGGAAACCCGTTTCCTGGAGCCGACGGATGGACACGCGCTCCGTACCCCATGCCTGTCATCGACGTCAAAGCGAAGGGTTCTATCGGGTTCGATCCAGCCGGAGCCTTCTTCGTGTTCGCCGTCCCCACCGTCGAGGCCAAGGCGGCAAGCATCGACGCCCTTTTCAACTGCTTCGAGAACAGCTCGCTCCTTGGCGCCAACAGCCTCACAGACTACTGGTCCGGCCACAACGGGGCTGTCCAGTCGGTCGCTGAGGCGGCCCGTGATGGTGAAGCCGCCCTGCTGGTCATCGTGCGCTTTGGCCTGGAAATGGAAGGTCTTCCTGGACTGTTCGAGCAGGCGACCCGTATCATGGCGGGTCAGTCCCCGACGATCGTGTCACCACCGTAGCTCGAGCGTCTGGATATGTCGACCCCCTGGTGCCGAGCCCGCAGGGGGCTACAGCAGCGGCTGCTCAGCTTGCGCTCGCAGGCGCAGTTCAGCGCGGACGGTCTCGATGTCGTGTGGCACGAGGATGATGGCGCCCACAAACAGCAAGGCACACACGGCCCACGTCGATGTGCAGATGACGACAATCGCCGTCCGCAGGTCCAGCCTGACTGCGATGAGACCTGCGACCAGCGGCGAAAGTGCCGCTCCCGCACTCTCGACGAAATTCTGGATGGCAACGGACGTGCTGCGCACTTCAGGCAGGGTAACATCGCAGACTGTAGAGATGACGTTGGGCGATGCGAACGGGGTGAAGAGAGCCGAAGCGGCGAGCATCACCAGAAACGTGGTCTTCGCAACTACGGGGACGTTCATGGTGATGAAGAATAGCACGGTGCCCATGACGACGCCGACGATACTCACGATGAGACGGCCACGTGTGGTCCTGCGGAACAGGCGGTCGCCCAGCGCACCGGCGAGAGGATACCCTGCTGCCAGCACCAGAATGGCAACAATCATGGTCGAAAGGACTTCACCAGCGCTATAGCCGCGTTCCTTCTCGAGATACCGAAAGAACCAGTAGGTGATGACGTTCCAGGGAAACACTCCAAAGAACCCCTGCAGGTAGAGAAGGACCAGTGATTTCTTCCGCAGCAGCCAACCTGCGGTACGCCACTCGAAGTGGTGTTCCTGAAGCACCGCAACGTTCTGGAGCTCAGGCTCCGATCTCCCGCGTGCAGCGTCGTGCACGCCGAGAAAAATGATCGCACTGACAACGAGCCCCAGCGATCCCGTCACATAGAACACTCCTCGCCATCCGATAACGTCCTTGAGCGCCGTCGCCAGGACCATGCCGACGATGTAGCCAAATGGCGCTGAGATCTGCAGCAAACCATAGACGCGCCCCCGCACAGCGGGAGCAAAGTAGTCTGCGAGCAACGAGTAGATGCCCGGGTAGCTGGCATCATCGATACCGGTCGAAGCACGCGTGGCGACGAAGATGGGGAACGTAGGCGCCAGGGCCGACAGCCATGTGGTCGAGCCCCAGAGGAACGAGGCCAGCGCGAGCAACTTCGGCCTCGAATACCGATCGTACAGATATCCCCACACCGGGTAGAGGATGCCTCCCACAATGAGGGCACCGGTCACAACGGCACCCATCTGGGCCTCGTTGATGTGAAACGTCTCCATGATCGGCGTCGTGAGTGGCCCTATGAGGAGCATGTCGGCCTGATGAAGAAGCATGAACCCAAAAAGAGTCCCAAGCACGAACCACCGGTTTCCGCGGCTTGTTCGCATATTGCCCCTACTAGATGTCGAAGGAGGCGTCGACCCATGCCGCGCCTTCTTTGCTGCTCTTCACACAATCAAACACGAACTTGGTCCCGCGGGCGCCGTCGACGACGGTCGGAAAGATGTCCAGCGGATCCGGGGCGTGGCCCTGCTTCCTGGCCATAAGCACATTGCAGAAGCTCCTGTACAGGTTCGCAAATGCCTCGAAGTACCCTTCCGGGTGACCGGCAGGGAGGCGCGTGAAGTGCCCTGCAGCGGCCGAGAGGTATCCGCTGCCACGCGTCAGCAACTGCAGGGGGCCGCCCTTCTTCTGAAATCGGAGGACATTGGGGTTCTCCTGCTCCCACTCGATGGCGCCATCCGTCCCGTACACGCGGATACGGAGGCCGTTCTCCTTGCCGATGGCCACCTGCGACGACCAGTAGTTCCCGGACGCTCCCCCTTTGTACTTCACGAGCATGTAGGCATTGTCGTCGAGCGGACGCCCCTCGACGAACGTCTCGAGGCTGGCTGCCAGCTTTTCGATCTCCAGTCCCGTGATGAAGTGCACCAGGTTCTCGATGTGCGTGCCGATGTCGCCAACGCAACAGGACACGCCGGCATACTGCGGGTCCGTGCGCCAGACGGCCTGGCGGTTGGTGCCTGCACGTTCGATGGGGTCGGCCAGCCAGTCCTGCAGGTACTCTGCAGCCACGACGCAGAGGGTCCCGAGAGCGCCGGTCCTGACGAGGTTTCGGGCTTCGCACACCATGGGGTAGCCGGTGTAGGTATACGTCACCATGAACTCGGCCTTGTGGGCGCCGGCAAGTACGACCAGTTCCTTCGCTTCCTGCTCGGTGAACGCCATCGGCTTCTCACAAACAACGTTGATGCCCTGTTCGAGGAATGCCTTGGCTACCGCAAAGTGGATGTGGTTGGGGACCGTGATGATGACGAAGTCGATCCTGCTCTCGGCTCGCGCTCCCTCCCTGAGGGCCATGTCATAGAAATCGGCATACGCGCGGTCAGTGTCGATGCCGAGGTCCTTCGCAACCTGGACCGTCTCCGACGGGATGTCGGAGAAGCTTCCGGCAACCAGCTTCGCCTGGTTGTTCAATGCGATAGCGGCGCGGTGCACTGGGCCGATGAAAGACCCTGGTCCCCCGCCTACCTGCCCATACAGAAGGCTGGCCCCTGTGTCGTTCAGCTTGCCTTCGATCATGTCATTTCCCCCTTTCCAGACAACAGACTCACATGCCCCCGGTGGGAGGAGACCGGCTGTCGTCGGTCTAACCGGGGGCATCTGGAGTACGAGAGGGTGGCGCGGCTGTCGCAGCCGCGCCACTTGCAAAGGAGGCTGCCGGCAAACCCTGTGGACTCACCGACATACCCGGTGAACAGTCCACTCACGCAGGCCTCCCTACATCAGCCCTCCCCGCTCCATGACCTGAACCGTCTCGGCGAATGACCGTACACCGCTCGAAGCCCCTGCAGCAGTAACGCACATGGCCCCGACGGTCACCGCAAGGTGAGCACACCGGGAGGCATCCCACCCGTGCACGAGGCCCACCGTGAACCCGGCAACGAACGCATCACCTGCGCCGGTTGTGTCGACGACTGAAACGGAAGGAGCGGCAACATGCTCTATGACATCGTCCTCTGTCCGCAGAAGACAGCCCCTGTCGCCCAGCTTGATGATGACGTTCCGTGCGCCACGAGCGACAAACGACGCTGCCATCGCCTCCGGCTCAGTGACGCCGCTCAACATGGCCGCCTCGGCCTCGCTTGGCAGGAAATAGTCACAGAACGGCAAACACGGCTCGATTGACTTCATCCACCTTCCTGACGCGTCCCACGCCGTATCGAGCAGGGTTACCACCCCACATTCCCTGGCGGCTCTGAGGATCTCCGCCGTCGGCTCTCCGTCCAGGTTTGGCATGAGGAGAGATCCGGCAACGACCAGAATGTCAGCCGACCGCACGAGCTCCATGTCGACGTCTTCAGCAACAAGCGTGGCATTGGCACCGAGGCAATGGAGAAACGAATGCTCGCCGTCGGGCCCTACTAACACGACCGTAGCCGCCGTCTGCACGCCCTCTGCACGCCGCAGACCCCTGGCGTCCACCCCTTCCTGTTCCAGTGTGTGCAGGACGAAATCGCCAAGACCGTCGCGACCGATCTTCCCCAAAACGCTACAGGCCACCCCAAGTCGGGCAAGGTCGATGCCTACGTTGGTCGCGCACCCACCCGTGTGCAGCTCCAGCTGGTCAATGGGCACAAGCAGTCCGCGTCCAGGCATGCTGTTCACTGGTCTCGCAATGACATCGGCACACACAATACCTATGGTCACGACCTTGCCGCTGCTCACGACGCACTCCTGACATGCGGGCAGGTCAGCTACGAGGAGACGGCCTTCCTGCCCATGCCGTTACTGTTTCCTGCGTGTGCTGACGTCGACCGCCACGGCAATCAGCAGGACAATTCCCTTGACGACATATTGGTAGACGACGCCCAGGTTCATCAGGCTCATGCCATTGTCCAACGACGCCATGACCAGAGCACCAATGATGGCTCCGAATACCGTGCCTTCGCCACCCATCGTCGAGGTGCCGCCAATGATGCACGCCGCGATGACGTCCAGTTCCATGCCCGAGCCTGCCCCGCCCGTTGCTGCATTCAACCTGGAGGTATAGACAATACCACCGATGGCGATCGCAAGTCCCTGAAGCACGAAAATCAGGAAGTTCGTCTTCTTGACGTTGATGCCAGAGAGTTGTGCGGCGTCCTTGTTGCCGCCGATAGCGTACACGTACCGCCCGAACGTCATGTTCTGTGAGACGAAACTGAAAATGAGAACCATCGCCATGACGATGAGAATGGCGTACGGGATCCCGCGATAGAAGACCATGATGGAAAAGACCAGCGCGATGACAACAGATATGATCACTTGCTTGAACATCTGATTGCGTGGTGACGAAACCGCAAATCCATGTTTGATACGCCCTCTGCGGCTGCGCAATGCCGAGACGTTGTACAGGATAACGGCAAGGATGCCGATGAGAGCACTGAAATCGTTGAAACCGGCGCCCTTGAAGACTAGTTGAGGAAGGTACCCCTGGCCAAACTGACGGAATAGCTCACTGTTGGGGCTGATGGTGTTGCCACCGCTCACGCCAAGGATTCCACCACGCATGATGAGCTGTCCTGCCAGCGTAACAATGAACGCCGGTACACCGACGTACGCCACCCAGTACCCTTGGAATACCCCGATGACCAAACCAAGGAGCAGCGTCACCGGGATGGCCAGCAGTGTCGGCCAACCCGCCTTGGTAATGAGGGTAGCAACCACGGCGCCGGTGAAACCAACCGCGGAACCCGCCGACAGATCGATGTGGCCTGCAACCATGACCAGCACCATTGTGCACGCGATGACGGCAACGGTAGCCGACTGGAGGAACAGGTTCGACAGGTTCCTTGTGCTGATGAAGATCCCCTTGGTAAGCACAGTGAAGATGCTCCACACGAGCAGCAGCGCAATGATCATCGTGTACTGCCGTACGTTGATACGCAACCGGCTGCGCCAGTTGCCTCCCGGTGAGTTCTGCGGCTGCACGACCGCCTTTGAGTTCACGTTCTCCATGGTTACTTGCCTCCCGTTGCCAAGTACATGACCTTCTCCTGCGTGCCTTCCTTCCAGGAAAGGTCTCCAACCAGTCGACCCATGTGCATGACCAGAATGCGGTCACTGATGCCAAGAATCTCCGGCAGCTCAGACGAAATCATGACGATACACACGCCCTGTTCGACAAGCTGGTTCATAATGTTGTAGATCTCGATCTTGGCGCCGACATCGATACCGCGCGTCGGCTCATCGAGAAAGAGGACCTTGGGGTGCGTCATCAGCCACTTTCCCACAACAACTTTCTGCTGGTTGCCACCAGACAGGTTGCCCACTTTCTGTTCCACAGAGGGCGTCTTGATGGACAGATCCCCGACGTATTGCTCGGTGCGTCGAATCTCCTCGTTGCCGTCGATGATGCCGTTCTTCCACAGCTGCTCCATGCTGGCAAGCGTCATATTGCCGCGCAAGTCCATCATAGCAACAAACCCGTATCGTTTGCGGTCCTCGGACAGATAGGCCACACCCTTGTCGATGCAGGCACTCGGACTATTCGCGACCATCTTCTTGCCGTTCAACAGGAGCTCGCCAGTCCGTCCAACACCATAGCTGCCAAAAATCGACATGGCCAGCTCCGTTCGTCCAGCGCCCATAAGGCCCGCAATGCCCAGAATCTCGCCCTTGCGAACACTGAAGCTGACGCCATCGATGACTTTCCGCGTCGGCACGTCCGGGTCATAGACTGTCCAGTCCTTGATTTCGAGGACGGTTTCGCCCGGCGTATGGTCGACGCGCGGAAAGCGCTGGGTGATTTCGTGTCCCACCATGAGGTTGATCATCCGCTGCTCGGTCATGTTCTTCACATCATCGGTCGCGACAGCTCTGCCATCTCGAAGGATGGTAACGCGATCGGCGATCTGAGCAACCTCCGAGAGCTTATGCGAAATGTAGATGCACGAGACTCCCTTGGCCTGAAGGTCACGGAGTATCTGCATAAGGTTGTCGGTCTCGGTTTCCGTCAGCGCTGCAGTCGGCTCATCGAGAATGAGCATGCTCGCCTTCTTGGACACGGCTTTCGCAATCTCTACCAGCTGCTGCTCGCCAACGCCAAGATCGATGACTTTGATGAGCGGGTTGCGACTCAGATGAACTTCATCCAGGAGCTTGCTTGCGGCGACAAACGTGGTGTCCCAATCGATAATGCCGTTCTTCTGAAACTCATTCCCAAGGTAGATATTCTCTCGGATGGTCATCTGCTTCACAAGCGCAAGTTCCTGGAAGATGATGGCAATCCCGGCTTTCTCGCTGCTCCGCGTTCCGGCAAATTGCAGCTCCTCACCGTTGTATATCATTTCACCGGTGTATGATCCGAAAGGGTACACTCCCGCCAGGACCTTCATCAGGGTAGACTTGCCGGCTCCGTTTTCCCCAACCAGTGCGTGGATTTCGCCCCGCTTCACATTGAAGCTGACGTCATTGAGTGCCTTGACGCCCGGGAATTCCTTGGTGATATGGTTCATCTGGAGAATGTAGTCATCCATCCCTTTCACCTTCCATATTTCGCTGGGAACCGCACAGCCGACGGGCGGGGTTCCCGCAACCACATGCCCTCCTCCGAGACTCATTGGGGGAGCGGGCTTGCCCGCTCCCCGGTTCGTGCAATAATCTTCTACTGGTAAACGTCTGTTCTCTTGAGGTATCCGCTGTCGATCAGCGCAGCATCGATGTTGTCCTTGGTAACAGAGATGGGGACCAGCAGGATCGAAGGAACATCCACGGTGTTGTTATTGACGGTCTGGTTGGCATTCGCGAGAGTATAGCCGCCAAACATCGTCTTGGCTGCTTCGACCGCAGCATCACCAAGCATACGCGTGTCCTTGAAGACAGTCATCCCCTGAGTACCCTTCACGATACGCTGGGCAGCAGCCAGTTCAGCGTCCTGACCGGTGATCGGAACCTTTCCGGCAAGACCCTGGGCAGCTAGCGCCTGGATGCAGCCACCGGCTGTGCCGTCATTCGGAGCGAGGACGCCCTGGATGTTGTTCTTGTTGGCCGTCAGTGCGTTCTCCATGATCTTCAGTGCATTCTCGGGTTTCCACTCGACAACAGCCTGTTCGGCAACGATCTTGATGTCACCCTTGTCGACAAGAGGCTGGATGATGCTCATGGCTCCCTGCTTGAAGAGCTTGGCATTGTTGTCGGTCGGGGCGCCGGACAGAATGGCGTAGTTGCCTTTTGGCATAGCCTTGGTCAGCCAATTACCCTGGAGCACGCCGACCTGTACGTTATCAAATGAGATGTAGACGTCGACGTTGGACGTATTCATGACCAGGCGGTCATAGGAGATGACCTTGACCCCAGCGGCATGCGCCTTGTCGACGATCGTTGCTGCAGCAGCAGAATCCTGTGCTGCAAGGATGAGGACGTTGATGCCCGAGGTGATCATTTGGTCACATTGGCTCTCCTGCGTAGCAGCATCCATGTTGGCGATCTGAGTCAACAGCTCGATGCCCTGGTCAGCACAATCCTTGGTGATACGATCCTTGTCCCGGACCCACCGCTCTTCCTGCAGAGTGGCAAGAGACAGGCCGATTTTCAGCTTCTTCTCCACAGGGACAGCGGTCTTGCACCCTGCGAGGACCGAGACGAACAGCATTGCGGCAAGCAGTACGACGATTGCCCTAGACGTTCTCTTCATGAGCCATTCCTCCTTGAAAGATTCTGGCATCATTGCCAGTTCCACAAGAACTCACGCTTGGCAGAAAACCTGACCTTGCGTGCCAACACCAAACCCAACCCCCACGGGCTGGCTCGTCCCGTCGCTCTTGTGGCGGGACCCCGTACTAATGCAGGCAGTCAACGATCGCCTGCGTCACGAGCGTTTCCAGGTACTCCTGCCGGCCCGAACGGCTGGGCGCCGGTTGTCTGTCAAGGATATAGGCTTCAAGGCTTCGGAAGTCCGCTTTCCCGTCGACGATGTCCTTACCGATGCCTGTAGCATAGGACCCATATCGCTGTTCGATAAATCCGTCCAGCTCTCCGCTTTCGATGAGCTTCGCGGCTGCTCTCAGACCCAGTGCGAAGGTGTCCATGCCCGCGATGTGCCCGATGAACAGGTCGTCGAGCTCGAACGATGCACGGCGTACTTTGGCGTCGAAGTTCAGTCCTCCGGGCTGCAGACCGCCGTTCTTGATGACCTCGAACATGGCGAGCGTCGTCGTGTAGGCGTCGGTCGGCATCTGGTCGGTATCCCAGCCAAGAAGGGAGTCGCCCTGGTTGGCATCGACACTGCCTAGCTTGCCATTAATGCGGCAGTACCGCAGTTCGTGCTGGAAGGTATGACCTGCCAGCGTGGCATGGTTCGCCTCGATGTTGAACTTGAAGAAGGGGTCGAGGCTGTAGCCGCGCAGGAAGGCGAGTGCGTTTGCGGCATCGAAATCATACTGGTGCTTCGATGGCTCGAAGGCCTTGGGCTCAATGAGAAATTGCCCGGCGAACCCGATGTCCCTGGCGTAATCGACAGCCATGTGGAAGAAACGCGCCATATTGTCCTGCTCTAGCCCATAGTTTGTGTTGAGAAGGGTCTCGTATCCCTCACGGCCTCCCCAGAAGACGTAGTTGAGACCGCCGAGGCGTTTGCTGACCTCGAGCATGTGCTTGACCTGGCCGGCGGCGAACGCAAAAATGTCGGCATTGCAGGAACTGGCCACACCGTGAACGAACCTGGGGTTGCTGAACATGTTGGCGGTGCCCCAGAGGAGGCGGACCGGGCTGGTCTTCATGTGGTCCTCAATCAGCCCGACGATGACATCCAGGTTGCGGTTGGTCTCCCGCAGGGTGTCCCCTTCCGGCGCAATGTCCCGGTCGTGGAAGCAGAAGAACGGTATGCCGAGCTTCTCACAGAATTCGAAGATGGCATCGACCTTGACCCGCGCCTTCTCCATGGGGTCGTTGATTGCCGTCCATGGCCGCTGCATGGTACCCCACCCGAACATGTCAGTCCCGTCCGCTCCCAGCGTGTGCCAGTAGGCGGCGGCGAACCGCGTCCAGTCGGCCATCGTACGGCCGAGGATGACCTCGTCTGCCTTGTAGTACTTGAATGCAAGAGGGTTCCTCGAGTCTCGACCCTCGTATCCAATCATACTGATGTCCTTGAACACCATGACTACCTCCGCGTGTCTAGCTTCGCCGTTCAACGAGCCGTTGGGTATTGTTGAACTGCTCCTTCAGTGCCCTGTACAGCGCCTTGTACTGCGCAAACCATGGATCGTATTGCCGCCTGCGCGACGCGTCGGGGTCATACTGTTCCACCAGCTTCACCCATAGGGACGTGTCCAGCCCCACCGCGTTGGCTGCCAGACGGGCAGACCCGTAGGCTGCCCCCTCATCCACCAGGGGACTCCAGATGGGTGTCCCGAAATTGTCCGCCAGCATCTGGCACCAGATACGAGAGCGCGACCCTCCCCCGACGACACGCACGTTGGTCATCGGAGTCCCCATGTCTGCGATGCTCTCGGCCCCTTCGCGCAATGCGAAGATGACGCCTTCGTGGACCGCACGCAGAATATCGCCCTGGCTGTTGAACGAGCTCATGCCATAAAGGACACCCCGAGCATCAGGGTCTCGATGGGGCGTCCGTTCACCGTTGAGGTACGGAAGGAACACGACACCGTTGCTGCCCACCGGGCTCTGTCCGACCATCTCCTCGATGCGACCATAGGAAAGGTTCTGAGCGAAGCGCTGCCGGAACCAGTCGAGTGCTCCCGCCGCCGAAAGGATGACCGCCATGTGATAATAGCAGTCCTTCGTGACATGACTGAACAGGTGGACCCGACCCGTGAGGTCCGGGCTCGGAGTGGCTGTAACGGCCACAACAGTACCGCTGGTCCCCAGGCTGACGACTGTGTCGCCAGGCTTCTCGACACCACACCCGAACGCCGACGCCGCATTGTCCGCTCCTCCGGCAACGACCGGAACACCATTGAGCTGAGGCAGGTCTGGGCAGGTGATCGCTCCGATGACCGAACCGACACCCACCAGGTCCGGCAGCATCGAGCGTCGGACGGTCAGGACATCGAGGATGTGATCGTCCCACACGCCCTCGCGCACACGGTAGAGCGACGTGCCAGACGCATCAGAAGCTTCGATGGCGAGCCGGCCGGTCAACTTCAGGACAAGGTAGTCCTTGGGCAGGCAGAACCGCGCGATGCGGGCAAAGTTGTCAGGTTCATTGGCGCGCAGCCATAGAAGCTTTGGCGCCGTGAATCCTGTGAGCACGGGATTCCCGAATACCTTGATGACTTCCTGCTCGCCGCCGCAGGCCTCGGTCAGTTCGACGCACTCCTGCTGCGTGCGCTGGTCACACCACAGGATAGCGGGACGCACGACGTCACCGGCTGCATCGAGCGGCACGAGACTGTGCATCTGACCGGATATCGACACGGCGAGGATCTCGAGATTGCGATCGACGGTAAGCGTGTCCAGAACCTGAATGGTCGCCTTCCACCAGTCTTCCGGGCTCTGCTCGGCCCAGCCCGGATGCGGTGTCGACAGGTGAATCGGGGCTGAGGCAGTTGCCATAATCGTACCGGACGCATTGACCAGCAGTCCTTTGACGGATGCTGTCCCCGCGTCGATACCAATAATGCATTCCTTCATCTCTGCCACCCCGTCTCGCTCCTACCCACTGCACGCCCCGTTCACAATCATGTGCAGGTCAGACTTCGCACTTCAACGGCGATTCCAGACGCACAATCAATGCGTCCAATTTGTTCCTAATGTTCTATTAACAATCCTAGAAGATTTCACAGGAAAGTCAACAGTTCTTCCAGTTTCGGTTGCACACCACTTGGCAAGCACGTTTGGCGATCATCATGAGAACGCTGGAGATTGCTGGTATACTCTTTCGCATTACGAGCCACGTGAGGAGAGTACTGGATGAAGACCTTCCTGTTCGACCTTGACGGCACACTACTGGCCATGGACAGCCAGGACTTCATGCACGCGTATTTCGATGAGCTCACGCGTGCCTTGTACGGCCTCCTGCCCACACAGGGACTGGCCGGGAACATCCTCACTGCGACGGCGCGCATGCAGGCCGACACAAGCCCTGAAAGCAGCAACCTGGTGAAGTTCAGGAGAGAGTTCGAAGCCTTGTACCAGGACATCGACCAGCAGGCCGTCTGGGACCGCATCATGGAGTTCTACGCAACGACCTTCGACAACGTTCACGATGTCGTGAAACGCAATGAGCCCCTCTACCGGAGCGTCGTGTACTTGCGCACGAAGGGACACCGCGTCCTCCTGACAACCAATCCCGTCTTCCCGCAGTTGCCCACGTACAAGAGGCTAGCATGGGCTGGATTCTCTCCGGATACGTTCGAGTACATCAGCACGTTGGAGAATTGTGGCTACTGCAAGCCCCATGTGGAATACTGGCACCACGTGGCGACCATCATGGACGTCGATCCCGCGCAGGCGGTCGCGGTGGGCAACGATTGCATCGAAGACGTGTCAGCAGGGCTGGCTGGTATCGAAACGTACCTCGTGACAGACTACGTGATCGGCGATATTGCGTCATCGGGGGCGGACCACATCTCGGACGCCCTCGGGTTCGAGCGCTGGATTCTGGAAAACTATTGAGTCTGGAGGCGTATCACGTGGTGTGCCGTCATCGCGAATACGCGGCCTCCTGCCACAACGATACGCCGTACGGTGAGGTCGGGCAGACCACTGTTCAGACGCTGCCACGTAGCTCCCTCGTCCCGTGAGATCGCTGCTCCGCGCGCCTGTGTTCCCGCGTACAGCGTGCCATCCCCAGCGACTGCAATCACGTTAATCGCTCCCGACGGGGACAGGATAGTCGACAGCCCGCTGCTCGCACGGGACCACTTCGTCCCACCATCCTGCGAGACATACACACCCTCGGTGTCCGTTCCGGCGTAGAACCGGCCTGTCTGTTCGTCGACGGCGAGGCTGTCGATCCAGGGTGTCCCGATGGACGACTGCAGGAGGGTCCAGCGGTTGCCGTCATTCCCTGTCGTGTAGAACCCCTGACCCAGCAGTGAGCATATCACGGTGCCCGGCGTCGCCGGGTCCGGCAGGAGCGCGGCAATCTCGATGCGCGGTGTCGGGGTCCCGGCCGACGCCTTGGCCACGAGGCCGATGTTCCTCGGTTCCCAGGTCAGACCTGCGTCGTGCGAGACCGCGAATCCCCCGTCGGTACCAGCATAGACCATCGTCGACCCTGTGGGCCGGGACGCCAAGGTACTCACCCTGACGCCTGGGATACCACGGCTGACAGCTATCCAGTGGTCCCCGCCGTCGACACTCCGCAGCACCGACCCGTCGGATGTGCCGGCAAGGACAGTTGTTCCGTCCTGCACGACAAGAATGCTGAGTGTCTGCTTTGACTCGGAGCAGTGCGACCACGAGATGCCAGCGTCCAGACTGCGGAAAACCCCCTGGTCCGTCGCCGCGTAGAGAACGTCTGCATCGACAGGCGACGCTGCCAATTGAGTAAGCGTCAGGTTTGTGATCCCGGTACTGGAATCGATCCATGCCCTGCCGTTACCAGAGGAGAAGACCCCATGGGACGTCGCGGCCAGCATGCCCGTGCCAGAGCGCGTGAGTCCGAAGACATGTCCGCCGTCGGGCAACTGAAAGGTCAGCCGCCAGTCGAGGCCATCTTCTGAGAAGTACAGTGCCCCGGATTGCGTGCCGAGGGCAAGTCCAGCTGCACCGTCCCCGAGGAACTGGACCGCTACGCAGTCCGAGGGCAGTGACCCCTTGCGAGCAGTGACCCACGTCCGGCCTCCGTCTGTCGATAACCCCGCGCCACCGCCGGTCACGGTGACGGCCACACGAAGCTCGTCCGCGGGATCGATATCGATGCTCGTCACCGTAGGCTCTGATCCAAATGGCAGGAGAATCACGTTCCACGTGCCGCCTCCATCCTGCGAGACGAAGAGGCCGGTTTGCTGCGTTCCTGCGTAGATCGTCCTGCCATCGCTGGTGGCATCGACGGCCATGATGCGGTCGCCCAGACTCTGGCGACCGGTCCAGCTCCACGAACGCCCTCCGTTCCGCGAGACATAGAGACCAACATCTCCGGTTCCTGCAAAGAGCGTGTCAGGAGAGTCGGCAGCGGAAGCAAGGCAGGACATCGACCGGCTGCCCAGACCCCGACTCGCATTCTTCCACGTCTGGCCACCATCCTCGGAAAGAAAGAAGCCTGCACCGTAGACGGCCTTGCCGACAATCCTTCCGTCCGCCCTCAGGTCAAGCTCGATGCCCACCACGTAGTGGCCGGACGAAGCGCCGCCGAGTGGCGTCCAATTGCTTCCGCCATCGGAGGATACATAGATCTCGTCTTCACGCGTACCGGCGTAGACGACTCCACTATCAGAAGAGAGGCTGGCAATGGCCGTGACCGGTCCACCATAAAGCCCCTTGTCCGATCGCACCCAGATCGTTCCCTCGGCGATGCCTTCAGCATTGGTGAAGACACGCCGTATAACGACGGCCTCGCCCGCGCTGGCATACCATAGAACACCCAGGACAAATGCGACCAGAACCACTATCAGGATGCGACCAACGTGTTTCATCACTGCTTTCCCCCACCATCGGAGCTCTGTCGCCCGGTAGAAACAACGCGATCGGGAGCAATTGGTTACGCCCTCCAGTCACCGTATCCGTTCGGA